>QMVU01000001.1 GCA_003661265.1 Thermoproteota archaeon
ATCCACCATAGGATAAGCCATCCTAGGCAGGTAAAGAGGATTAAGACCCAGATCCTTTCAACTCCGAAGCTAATCATCGGGTCTCTCCTCCCTTCCTGCCCCGGAGCCGACGTCTCCTTGCTGGCCTGCCTGCTGACAGGCACAGGGGAACTGCATCAGGGCCTTGAACCTTCCTACGTGATAGGCAAACCTTCCCGCCTTTCCTGGGTTGAGGTTTTCGGAAGCCTGAATCGCTGCCTTAACCCCTTCTTCCTCCAGAAGCTCTTTAAGGTCGATATATGCTCCCGATTCTAGTGAGAGCGCTGCTTCAAGGATCTTCTCTACCTCCTGAGGTCTCTCCTTCACTAAGAGGAAAAGCGATATTATTTGGTCCAGCTCATCTGCGAGCTGCTCCAGCTTCGATTGGGATCCGTTTACCACTTGTTCATGAGCCTCTGAAAGCAAGGAACTCCTATCTACCTCAATGAGACTTGAGATCGCGTCTCCGACAAGCTTTCGGGACTCCAAGACCTTTGATTCGATGCCGTTCCAGATCGCTAGGGCCTCGGAAACGTTTCCCTTCAGTAGGAGATCTAAAGCAAGCATAAGGCTTGGTCTAGCTTGATCCAAAAGATATGCGGCTTCGCTTGCATTTATTGAAGCTGAAGATACGTTCTCATAGCAATAGGTCGCGTTAAGCAGCCTTTCCCTTAAGGAACCGCCGACGGTTTCCTTTACAACATCTTCAACCTCCATGAGGGAGCTGAAAGTTAGCTCAGACTTAGCTTCTACTTCTAAAATCTCAGAATCTTTTACATCTGACCAGAGAGACTCGTAGGCTAGGTCTGAGGAAAGATTGATTGATCTGACTGAGAGTTCAGCTAACGGAGCTAGATCCTTCACTTTCTCCGGGTTTACCCTTCTCTTGCTCCCAAGAGATATTAAGGGGTGGAAGAACGCTGCCATTAGGAGCAGGAGCAGCAAAACTATTCCAAGAACTGCTACCTCTCTAGCACTAATTGAATGCCTGAGTTTAGGCATAGGCCATCTCCCTCGAGTTAACGTATAACCAAGCCAACCTTGTTCCGGACTGCTTTACCCCCTTAATCCCAACGAATTCTACACTAGGGACACCCCATCTCCTCAGAATAGATCCTATTCTCGCCCTGTGGAGAAGAAGCTCATCGGATATTTCCTCCTTTGAGAGCTCCAGGAAGGAAGCCCCGCTCTCCGGATCCAGTATTAGGGAGGACCCTATTTTTGGGAGGGATATCTCGCTCTTGTCCGAGGAGAATACGATGCCAATCCCATTCTTAACGACCCTCATGGCTCCAAGAAAGCTTGAAAGCTCTTCTGGCCTGTGAGCCATGTCAGTTATCAGTATTACCGGGCTTCTCCTCCTGGCAAGCCTCAGAACAATCCTCTTTATCTCCTCAAGGTCCGTCATGCCTCCAGCTCCAGGTCCCCTGCATATGTAGGCGATGGTTGCGTAGGCTGCAAGTCCGGGATCTATGTGGGGAAGAACGAGGGGCTCCCCTTTTCCGGCAACTATGACGGTTATCCTGTCATCTAGGTTCAGGGCAAGGGTTGCTAAGAACGAGATAGCATATATCCCTGCAGCAAGCTTCTCCTTGTAATCCATGGAGGCCGATGCATCAAGTATAAGGACAGACTCCAAGGATCTCTCAGCCCTCCTTTCTCTAAGGATGAACTTCCGCCTTCCGTCTGAGCCTATGGCCCTGCTGGAGAGCCTCCAATCTATGAACCTGAAATCGTCTCCGGGGGCGTATTCCCTGTAATCCTCAGGCTCTACACCTATACCCCTTGTCCTCACAGCTGTCTGCCCGACTAGATAAGGCCTTGCCCTTCTTCTAGCTGTTTCAATCAGTCTTGTAGCGATTGAGCACAGGTCTTGGGAGCCCAACTCCTAGATATTGTATGGTGTGCCTTTTTATCTTAACCTGTTTGATTGCAAGATGCCCCGATTCTATGAGGAGGAAGAGCTAAGGGGAGCTCTTGTAGTTGACAGCGAGGGGCTCATATATGGGAATGTCTCCAGGATATCGGTCGAGGAAGATGGTGTGAAACTGCACGTAAGCGTTAGAGTTCGAGCCGAGGTTGAGGAGGTCGATATCGGGAGGCTTAGGGAGCTACTAAAGGATAAAATCCCTGAAGGGGCTGAGGACAAAGAATTGATATCTTTAGCCAGATCTCTTGGCCTTGAGCTTCCCAAGAAGAAGGTGGAGAAGGAACTTCAGCACGAGAAAGGTGTTGTGCCAGTAGAGCAAATAGCATGCATAGCTGAGGGGGACGACATCAAAGTTGTGGTGTTATCGACACCTAGGGAAGCAAAGTACAGGGGAATAACCGAAAGAAATCCGGAATACGCTGACTTAG
The DNA here is from genome assembly GCA_003661265.1 of Thermoproteota archaeon. Taxonomy (GTDB): domain Archaea; phylum Korarchaeota; class Korarchaeia; order Korarchaeales; family Korarchaeaceae; genus QMVU01. Next base: position 2,377 of record QMVU01000001.1, read on the forward strand.
CCAGGATAGAGGGGAAGATGGTCGTATCCATGTCAGGGGAGGTTCTAGGGGAGGCAATAGGGGTCGTCATAAGCGCTGGGAGGCCTGGAATAAGGGTTAAGAGGTTAGCGGCAAAGAGGACGATAAATTGGCTTCGATTCCTGAGGGACTTGAGGAAGGAGAGGAGGAATGCAGCTCTGAGGTTGGAGGCAAAGCTGGATCCCTACAAAAACCCGAAGGTTCCGATAGATGAGTTGGAAAAGCTGGTCCTTCTCCTTAAGGAAGAGGGGGTAGATCCAAGCTTGCTTGATAACTACACTGAGGAGCCAGAAAAGCGCTACTATGTCGATGTTCCTTGGGACGACGTCCAGAAGGTGGGAGATGTTGTGCTCCTAAGGGCAAAGTTTGCATGAGATAAAAGCAGTTCTAATCCAGGGGCAAAACTATATAGTGATCGGACTCCTGTTAGGAGAGGAGATGGAGGTTAAGGAGATAGAGAAGATAACGTCAAGAATAATTTCATCGCTGAACAGGGCCATAATAGGGTACGAAAAGGAGATCAAACTCATTATCGTGGCCCTGCTATCAAACGGCCATGTCCTCCTAGAGGGAGTTCCTGGAATTGCCAAGACAACTGCTGTAAAGGGATTAGCGAGGCTCATAGGTCTCGATATGGTGAATATCGAGATAAACGGGACACCCTTCAAGGGCCTGAGCAGGGTTCAGTGCACCCCAGACCTAATGCCCTCCGACATAACGGGGAGCCTAATCTACAATCCAAAGGAGCTGAGATTTGAGCCGAGGTTTGGGCCCGTATTCAGCTACATCCTGTTAGCTGATGAGATAAATAGGGCAATACCCAGAACTCAGTCGGCTCTCCTCCAAGCAATGCAGGAGAGGGAGGTAACCATAGGTGACAGGACGTACAAACTGGAGTACAGGGATAAGGGAAAGTTCTTCTTCGTTCTTGCTACCCAGAATCCCGTTGAGTACGAGGGAACCTATCCCCTCCCGGAAGCCCAGCTTGACAGGTTTCTCATGAGGATAGTGATGGAATATCCCAGAACTCTTGAGGAAGAGAAGCAGATACTCAGGCTTCATATGACGAGGTTGACCGAACCCATAGAGGAGCTCGATAAGGTGGTAGATCCGGAGTGGATAATATCAGCGCAGGAATCAATAGCTGCGAACGTAAAGGTTCCTGAATCCACACTAGAGTACATAACTCGGGGAATTAGGTACACGAGGCCGGAGATGTTTGAGCCAGCTAGGGAGTCGCTTCTCTTGGGCGCAAGCCCAAGGGCTGGGATCTACCTCATGAGGGCTGCAAAGGTTCATGCAGCACTTAGAGGAAGCGAAGAGGTCCTGCCGGAGGATGTAGATGCTGTAGCTCCTGCTGTCTTAAATCACAGACTGATTCCAAATCCCGAAAAACTAGTTGAGCTTAGAATGAGCGGCGAAGTTTTCACTTCATCCTATAGGATAGCTAAGGAAGTGATAGAGCTGGCTTTAAGGACAGCGAAAGGAGAGTTATGATGTTTGCTGTCAAAAGCAGGCGACATGCGGCTTCTTGAGGGTTCAATAATTAAAGATCGGCTAGTTCGGTTGTAGTGTACAGTGCGGGGTCGATAATAGCTCATTATTATTTAGTTTAACTACTAATACTTGACAGGAGAGCATTTGCCCTCTAGAGGGAAGGAGGAAAAGAAAATCCAGAAATTTAGAAGGAATAAGCGATTCTAACGAATTACAAGGCTTATTGTTATCACCAGCATTACGAACGACGTTAGTAGGGTGTACTTGTAGTTCTCAGTTAAAGCGAAGTAAGCTACTGATAGCACTCCCCTCAGATAGGGGGTTAGCATCAAAACAGCCAGACCAAGGGACATCAGATTAGTGTAACTTGGCCTCCTCAGGGCTGAGCGAACAGTCCTCGCGATGTATGAGAAGAAGTTTTCCTCTCTAATGCACAACTCTTGATTTAAGTTGATGTTGACATTATTGCCGTTAGATACATAGAGGATAAGTCCAAGTACCTCCAAGGAAAGAGCTGTTATCACACAAACGAGTAAGGAGTATCCTATAATCGACTCAAGGGCAATGTACTCGCTCTTACGAGACAACTGAAGTCACCCCCTTGTATATCATCTGAGCCATCAGGTAGACTAACACAACGATGAAGAGCAGACGAACTGTCCTGTTTGACAGTTTGTTAAGGATCCGTGTCCCTGCTAGAGATCCAATAGTCGTTCCTATGGCCATAGGAGCAGCCAAGGTCAGGTTGATGAGACCCGAAGCTATGAACACGCTGGATCCAGCGAGGGCCGTCATGCCTATTATGAAGTTACTGGTGGAACTCGATACTTTTGAGGGCATCCTCAGTATCAGCTCCTGTACAGCTACTTTGAACGCTCCAGCCCCTATTCCGAGCATGCCGGCGGCCAATCCAGCTATTACCATCCCCAAACCTCCCCACAGGGCGTTTGTCATCTTGTAGCGAATCTCCCTACCAACAGCTTCGTCGAAGTACGATCCCTCTAACTCCAGCCACTTAGAAATCCTGTCCTGAACCGCGCTCTCATAAATTCTCTCTCCTGTCTCGCGTCTGATCCCGTAGAAAGAGGTCGCCAGGAAGGCAGCGAAGAAGAAGTAAAGGTACTTGCTAGGAGCAAAGAGAGCGATGTATGCTCCAATTATGGCCCCAGTAACCGTGAAGATCTCGAGATACATCGCTGCCTTTATGTTTGTTAGCCTTTCTCTCACGTAAGCGGAGGCAGATCCGCTGGAAGTTGCTATGATAGTGATCATGCTGTTTGCTATTGCGTACTTCACGGGGACTCCAACGGCTACGAGGAAGGGTACCATAATTGAGCCGCCGCCAAGCCCCGTAATTGCACCCAGAAATCCCGCGAAGGACGAAACCAACAGCACTATTACTATGCTGACCATACGTCAGATGCCCCACCTGGTTACTCTATAAACCTAATTGGCTATCATCGTCCCCGCAATCATCCTGATCCAGCAAGATAATATAGTACTTGGCGGTTGCTTCCTGAGGTGCCCGACGTGATAACGCAGTTCCTAGTGTTTGCAGTCGCCATACTTATAGGAATTATAGCTGCAATGGTCGGGATAGGCGGAGGAGCGCTCATGGTCCCGATAATGGTCCTCCTTCTCGGAGTGGAGCCGCACCAAGCGGTTGGAACAAGCCTTCACGTGATCATACTGACCGCGACCTCGTCGACGATAGCATATTACATGCAGAGGAGGATCGATTTCAAGGTCGGACTCCTTATGCCCATGATGACGATACCTGGATCGATCCTCGGAGCTTACACAACGAAATTCATCTCCCCTAAGGGATTGGTAGGCGTGTTTGGGCTTTTCCTAATGCTAATAGCGGTAAAAATGATGACTTCAAAGGGGAAAACGGGGAAAAATGAGAGAAAAGACCCCTCTCGCGAGTTCTCAGGAGACGAGGGCACGAGGACCCTGGTGGATAGAGATGGAAAGGTCTTCAGATACAGGCCAAGGCTTAAGGAAGGCCTGCTTCTAGGGTTCTTGGCCGGATATGCATCAGGTTTCCTCGGTATAGGTGGAGGAGCGCTCATGGTCCCGATACTTAACCTAGTAGTTGGTCTACCCATCCACCTTGCCGTCGCCACCTCCATGTTCATCATGATCTTCTCAGCCACCTTCGGGGCGGCGACCCACTTCCTGATGGGAAACCTTGTTCCAGAGTACGTTGTTCTCCTAGGAGCTGGCGTGATATTGGGGGCTCAGACAGGTGCAAGAATAGCGAAGAGGCTCAGGGCTTCCAAGCTTAGGACAGCCTTCGCGATAGTCCTGATGTTCACTGGTCTGAGGATGTTGTTGAAAGCCCTAGGCTAGCCCTGAGGCATCTTATCGCGGAAATCAATCTTTTAAGCGAAGCTTCTTTAGTCACATGGGGCAGTTGTCCTTTGCTTCCGCCTAAGGTCCTGTTGTCCTACTACGTGAGGGCAATGAAGTCAACCCTAGTGCTGATCTCAGTCCTTGGAACCCTATTCTTCGCAGCTTGGTGGATTAGTGGTGCCGATGTAGGAAGGGTCTTTCAGATAGTACAGCTTCAGGAAGCTCCAGAGAAAATCTCAGAGTGGATCATATTCCTATCTACAGCTCTATTGAAGTTTGCCCCGGTTTTCGGCTTCGTTGAGATAAAAACGCTTAGCGAGGAGGAAAAGATGGAGCTGAAAGCGTCTGCTATGGAAGATCATATAATCCTGGTGGGATTGGGACACTTAGGAAGGAGAGTGGCCGATCTCCTACAAAAAAGGGGTAAGGAGTTCGTGGTCATCGTCCTACCAAGGGATAAGGAGAGGAACGAGTGCTTGGATGAGTTAAAGGCTAAAGGGATTCCGGTGATATTCGGGGATGCCTCCCTATCCAGAACCTTGAAGAGGGCGAACGTGAAGAAGGCTAAAGCCCTTCTGATCACGATAGACGACGACCTGATCAACTCTGTGATTGCTGAGAGGGCTAAAGAGCTCAATCCGAGCATAAGGATAGTCGCTAGGGTCTTCAGAGAAGAGCTTGCTAAGATGCTTAGGTCCAGCGGGGATGTGGACGTGGCAATAAGCACAACTCTGGCTTCCTCCCAGCTCTTCTTGGCAGGAGCCCTTTACGATGTGGTAATCTCCGTTCCACCGCTGGCTCCGGTAAGGGTAGAAAAGGGCTCAGAAATGGAAGGAAAAAATGTAGGAGAGCTGGAGGAGATGGGAGTCTACGTTATAGGCGTGCTCGTTGGGGATAAGTGGATTGCCCCTCCAAAGGACCGCATCATAAAGCAGGGCGATGTGATCCTGGTTCAGCTTTGATCCAACCGAATAGCGCGCTCTACGTGGTTTAGGCTTCATTCCAATTCTCCTTCCCTTCCTTTGCCCGGTCCAGTCCATGAACTTTAGGTGAAGCTTCGTCCCTGCTATGATGAAGGCTAAGGTAAATAGTAAGAAAGAGGGAAATGACGATTTTTAAGGAGAGGAGGCGAGATAAATCATGTAAAGATCTTGGCTGACTTTTGATAAGGGTCTCGGATCTAACATACATTCCTCAGCAAGTCTCACAAGTTCGGGGATCTCCTAGCACCTGCATGCACAGATCCCCTGTAGGCTAAAAGGGAGAAGTTCAGCCAACGGGAACTGGCGGGGGCGGAGGTCTGAATTCATAGGGGTCAACGTAAAACTTCGGAAGCCAAGGAACAAGGGAGAAAAGAGCATTTATCCAGCCAGTCACCGTTGAGATGATGAGAGTGGCTATGGTTGCCCCCTTCACATCTAGCTTGTAAACTATCCTGAAGATCCTGTAGAACAAATACGTTTCCCAAAACAGGAAAATCGAGGTGACGATAAGAACGTCCCAGGGGTTAAATTGGTATATCTCTGAAAGCTGTTGAGCAACCTTCGATCCGAGAGACATCAAATATCTGGCGGATTTGGCATTAAAGAGGTCAAAATCGATTACTATCTGGGAGGGAAGCCTGAGAAGCTGGAGTCCATAGATCGTCACAACCCTAAAGCACTCTGGGACTAGAGTTGTGGCGAAAGCAGTTACAGCTGAGGACAAGTAAGCTTCTCCTCCCAGTCTCTCACCTAATAGCTTCATGATCAAAATTCTAAACAGATTTAGGGCAATTAGCAATCCTGGAGCAACCAGAAGAGACTTTATCACTGCCATGTTCATAGCCCTGTCCTCGATCATCCATATGTCTGCGGAGGTAACCCAGTAAGGTATGTTCACGTAATTGTACTTGATCCTCCCAGAAACCATGTAGTTTCCAACGATTACCAAGAAGGACTGAAGTAGCCAAAATAGGAAGAAAGCCTCAAGCTTTGATGCCCTAGAAATCTTTATGAAAACTTCCTTGGAGCCTAAACTTGCTTTTAAGAATTCTCTTAGCGAGTACAGGGCTTCTCTTCCTAATATAGTTCTTTCCCTGTCACTCATCCCTTTTCATATGAGTAAAAACATTTGACCTTTTAACAATAATGTCAAGCCCATTTCGTCCTACAGGGCCCCCAATCCTGAGGAAGATTCTTCAAGAATTAGCGATTAATTCATAGGAATTTGGCTGTAATTCGGGGGATAAGCCCTAAATTCCTTAACAATTTAAGAAAGGGGAAGGGTTACGCTATGTACTTCATTGAGTCGTTCTCCCCCTTCCTCCTCCCTCTTCCAGGATTCCCGTAGGCTGCTGGAGCCTTCACCTTTCTCTCAAACTCCTCCGCCATCTTCCTATAGCTCTCAAGCTCGCCTACGAGGCTTGGACCGACCTTCTTCATGGCCTCCTCGAAGTGCTTCATGGTTATCCTGAGCTCATCGGCGTGCTTCTTAGCCTCTTCTGGATCTGGGTACTTTGAAATAAGCTCCTGTATCGCTATCATCGCCGCTGTATTGCATAAAGCCTCTATGTCAGCTCCTGTATAGCCCTCCGTAAGCTCAGCCAACTTGTCGAGGTCTACATCATCCGCAAGAGGTTTGTTCCTCGTGTGGACCTTGAATATCTCCTTCCTAGTCTTCAGATCTGGCGGGGAGACGTATATCAGCCTGTCAAACCTTCCAGGCCTTAGGAGAGCTGGATCGAGGAGGTCTGGTCTGTTTGTTGCGGCTATAACGACCACATTTCTTAGCTCCTCAAGCCCATCGATCTCCGTAAGGAGCTGGCTTATTATCCTCTCAGTCACCCTGGAATCTCCAATTCCGGAGCCCCTCATCGGGGCTATGGCATCTATCTCGTCGAAGAAGACTATGCAGGGGGCTGCCTGCCTTGCCTTCCTGAAGATCTCCCTTATAGCCCTCTCGCTCTCACCAACCCATTTGCTTAATATCTCCGGTCCCTTAACGCTTATGAAGTTCGACTCGCTTTCATTCGCTACAGCCTTCGCAAGGAGGGTCTTACCGCATCCAGGAGGTCCGTATAACAGTATTCCCTTGGGAGGCTTTGCTCCGCTCTTCTCAAATAACTCAGGATATTTCAGGGGCCACTCTACGGCCATCCTAAGCTCTTCCTTAACCTTCTCCAGCCCTCCAACGTCGCTCCACTTCACGTTAGGTACCTGAACAACGACCTCTCTCAGGGCGCTCGGCGTTATGTCCTTCAGCGCCTTTAGGAAGTCATCCATCGTAACCACTAGCTTATCCAAGACCTCCGCAGGAATCTCCTCCTGTTCTATGTCTATCTTCACTTCAGCGAAAACCCTTCTTAAGGCCCTCATCGCTGCCTCCTTTGCGAGAGCAGCCAGGTCAGCGCCCACAAACCCGTGGGTAAGGTCAGCTAGCTTCTTGAGATCAACGTCGTCCGCAAGGGGCATCCCCCTGGTGTGAATCTGCAGGATCTCAAGCCTTGCGTTCCTGTCGGGAACCCCTATCTCAATCTCCCTATCAAATCTCCCGGGCCTCCTCAAAGCGGGATCTAGGGCATTTGGCCTGTTAGTTGCCCCTATCACGATGACCTTGCCCCTGGCCTCAAGGCCATCCATTAACGTTAGGAGCTGAGATACGATCCTCCTCTCAACCTCCCCAGTTACCTCCTCCCTTTTTGGAGCTATGGCATCTATCTCATCGATGAATATTATGCTTGGAGCATTTTCCTCAGCTTCCTTGAAGATCTCCCTTAACCTCTTCTCGCTTTCCCCGTACCACTTGCTCATAATCTCGGGTCCGCTTATACTTATGAAGTGGGCATTGCTCTCATTCGCTACAGCCTTCGCAAGGAGGGTCTTACCGCATCCAGGAGGTCCGTATAACAGTATTCCCTTGGGAGGCTCTATCCCAAGCTTCTGGAAGAGCTCCGGATGCCTAAGTGGGAGCTCAACCATCTCCCTTATCTTCTGGATGGCATCATCGAGGCCGCCTATGTCCTCATACGTGACCCTGGGGATCTTCCTAACTACCTCAGGAGCAGGGGTCTCGCTAACAACGATTTCGGTCTCAGGAGTTACGATGACAGCATCTGCGGCTGGCTGAACTGAGGTAACGATGAGATCTACTCTAGTTCCCATTATGTTTACTGGGATGCTGTTACCTCTGGCCAAAGCCATGCCTTCCAGCATCCTTGAGAGGTAGCTCTCTATCCCGATGATCCTTAGAGCTTCGGTCGGAGCCAGCACTATCTTCCTTGCTGGCTTAGCCCTCACCTTCCTTATCTTAACTAGATCGTCTATTCCCGCACCAGCGTTTCTCCTGGTGTAGCCGTCGATCCTGATGATCCCCTTCCCGTAATCCTCAGGGTATGCTGGCCACACTATGGCTACTGCCCTGTTCTTTCCGATTATCTCGATGACATCGCCTGAGCTAAGGCCAAGATCCTCCATAGCTTTCCTGTCGACCCTGGCAATGGCCCTCCCCACGTCCCTTGGGTGGGCTTCTGCCACCCTGAGCGTCACATACTTTCTTCCCTCATTCATCTTGACCACCTAAATTGAACTTTTTTCAAAATAAAAATGAGTAGAAAGAAGAAGTGGTAAAGTCTTACTCTATGTTGATCTTTGTTCCAGAGGGCCTAACTTCTCTCTTAGCCTTGAAAGTGACCTCTAGCACCCCGTTATTGTACCTAGCCTTCGCGCTCTTCACGTCAACTTCAATCGGAAGGTCTACGCTTGCTTTGTACTTTCTGTCCCCCCTCTCAGCCCTTATGTCAACCCTCTTCTCCGTAGCCCTTAGATCGATGTCATTCTTGTCTACTCCAGGCATTTCAGCTATTACCTTGACTTCGTTCGTCTTCTCGTCCACCATTACGTCCACGAAGGGCGTTCTGAAACCCTCCACTTCCTGCACCGGTGGGATGTTGCCGAACGTCCTGACCACAGGCTTGCCCTCAGGACCCATGGTTATGGAGAACCCATACACGTATGGTCCAAAGGTCTCTCCTACCTTCATTGAGGAGAACTCTTTGTCCAGCATTCTTTCCATTCTCTTAAACTCCTCTTCAATCTCCTCAAATATCTTCCTAATCCATCTGTCCCAGTACATATCCGTCATCCCTCCTCCCACATATCCGAGTAACTAACTTTAGGTTACATATATAAAAATTCACCCCAAATTTAAAGATAACTTCCTAAAGGGATTTCCTGTTCATTTTATTGGATCTGCTACCTTCCAAAATGGCTAAATCGCCTGCTGTTTCTTTTATTTCCCTCAAAACTTCTCTTTTTAACCATAACAGGTAGGATTGGGACTCCTCGAGCAGCTTGATGCCTCTATCTATTCTAGCTAAAAGATCAGCTGATCTCTTCAACTTCTCCTCTAAAGAATTACAACACCTTATTTTGGTCAGTTCTTTTCTTCCCTCGGTTAGAATCTGAATTACATCTTTGCCAAAGGAAGGCTTAACCTCTGAGGTCAGGCTAAAGGCTGAAATCCTGTGAATGCTATCTCCTAAACAAAGGGAGAGAAATATGCTCTTCTTCAAACGATAATATCTTCTGGGGAGTTTATTTATGTCGCTTATAACCTCAAAACTCTCAATATACCCCTCATCTTCCAGCTTCTTTAGGTGCTTGAGAATTGCTGGCTGCGTAACTCTTCCCTTAAACTCCTTTGATAGCTCAAACAAGTATCTTGGCTGCTCTGAAATTAGCTCAAGAATCCTCCTTCTGATCTTATTTGACAGTATTTCAAATAACGTCTCGAGATCTTCTTCCACGTTTCTCCCCAGTCAAAATCGTTATGTTGCACCAATATATAAACATTGGTTAGATATCGGACCGGGGAAGATCTCTGATTTTCATCGCTACTTCTTCTAGAGAAGTATTGCTAAGCCTCCATAATGTAAGGGAGTTACATTTAAGCTTATCTTCTTCGAATTGCAGCTATTATCCCCAACAGAGATCTCCTGCTGGAACTTTTACCTGCTGTAGTTGGGCTCCCTCGTCGAGGAACACCTAGTCATGGACTTTCATAGTTGTAAAAGAACGAGAGGCCACTTTTTCTAACTCCTTTGATAGCTCAAACAAGTATCTTGGCTGCTCTGAAATTAGCTCAAGCTGCTTCTGACTTTATTAGTATTTCAAACAGCGTCTCAAGTTCCTCACCTATTTGACCTATAGAGTTCTCTGAGCGCGCCCTTATTTGAAAGGTCACTACCTTGCATGTCATTTGGCAAGATGAGGTTCTCCTCGTAAGGCATCTGGAGTAACCAAGCCTCCTTAACATACTGTGACCGCTCTCTCCAGTTTGAGGTAATTTGGAGGCTATTCCAGAATCCATCTCCTTGCATGAACGCAGTATCGATTGATTTCACCTGAAATATTCCCTGAGCACGTTCTGCATCTAGTGAACTGCGGAGATCCCCTTAAAGGACATGTTGGGAGCCTGCCTTCTTTTAGCATCCTCAACATCTCGTGATCAACGAAATACCCTATCAAAAACTCGTTTTCCGGCGTTAAATTCTCAAACAGGACTATTTTTCCATCGCTTAGGGCCAAAGGGAGCTTCTTCACTATTTGTTCAAGCGTTCTAGTTAGCCCATGTACATCATCCCATGGCCTAATGTTCTTGTTGAAGAACACGGCAAGTTTAAGGGCTCTCTCCCTAATCTGAGGGGCCTCAGATGAAGTCAGCTCCCTTACCATCGTCTTAAACTCCTTGTGTATCCTATCAACCCAATTCTCGAAGGTTATTTCCAACTCCTCTGGTACCTCCCCTTCCTTCAGAAGACGTTCCATGGTTTCTGGGCCTATAACGACATCTGTTAGGATGGACAGGTCGTTGACGAAGAACACAAAATTCAGGGCCTCGTATATGCTGGAAAAGGAGCTTAGAAATCTCTTGGCCTGTCTTACTGCTGTCGCGAAGACGTTAAGGTGTCTCCTCCCGTAGGTACCAGCGGCGCTTTCGAGGGCCTTCAAGAAATGCCTTTCGTGTTCTCTGCCTGCTACCTTTGACAGCTCCAGGCAGGCCTCATCCCCTCCCTCCTCATACCTTGAAACGTGAAAATTCGGCCAGCTCAGGGCTAAGAACTGGGTTATTACTCCAGGAAGCTCTAGGGCTCTGGCCAAAGGCTCAACATGCTGTGTTCTCCAGAACAACCTCCGAAAGCCCCTCCTATAAGCATTAATCCCTCTTAAGACCTCTCTCTCAAGCGACTTGAGGTGCCTTAGTCCGGTGACGGTGAACAGGTATTTGACGTGGGCCAAGATGTGGCTCCTGATTGAGAAGAGATATAGTTCAGAGGTCCTGTCAGGAGGAACTATGCGTATCCCAGCCGGAGGGGAAAACGTGATCTTCCCCCCGAACGGGTTCCTTATGATCTGTATTGGAGAAGAAGGCTCATGACTAAAGTTAGCTGCAAGCTCGCTGCTCAGACCGGAGCCTTCCAGAGGGTTGGATTGGTAAGCCAACAAGCCTGCTATGTTTTTTTGGCTATAAAAAAGTGTGAGCATCAGTTAGTACTTGCCTGAACATGTCATCGAAAGACCTACCTTGAGCAATTGTCGATCAAATGCAGCTGGTACGAAACGAGATTTAACGGACCGAGTTTTAAGGCTCATCAGAACTCGCTATGGGAGTTAAAGGCTTTCTTAAGGAGTTCAAGGTTATAACCGCGAATGGCGTTGGAGCATTATGAGAGTCCTAACCTTCCATCTCCTCAGGTGCATTCGCTGTGGTAGCGAGAACTTATTGCTGTTCCAGAAGGGAGGAGAGGAGGTCAGGCTGGAAGGCATTGAAGCCCCGTACCGTGAGTTGGAGAGGGAGCCGTAATTTGCGAGGACTGTTCCTTCTACTATGCAATTGGAGTTGTTGCCCCCCAGAATCTTAGATGCCTCCCCATCTACTTCAGGGATCCGGGAAGGGAGATTCAAGTCCTCAGCAAATGGGGAATAGACACCACCTTTCTGAGATCTAATATGCCTGAGTTAGGCCGGAGGGATAGATGACTGTTATCACAGATTAAGGAGGCAATGAAGGCTTACGAGACTCCTGGTGAGTGTTGGAGCGTAGATGAGCTCGATATATGCCTTACTTCCTGAGAATATTGAGAGAGGGTCGAGTAACCCTAGACCTAGCAGAAGGCTACGGGAGGTGTACCCCGTACCTCCTTGAGAAGGCAGGCTTTGTCGTCCTCGCTGACCTTTCGGCTAAGGAGCTTGAGGTGGGGAGGGATCTCCTCAGTAACTTGAAGAACGTTGATTTTGTTCGTTTAGGCATGCTAAATCCTCCTTTCAGGAAAGAAATCTTCGATGGCATCTGGTTCACGCAGGCCTTCGAGTACGTTCCCCCTGATAAGCTGAAGGGGTTCATAAGTGAGGTGTCAAGGATGCTTAAACCAAGAGGGGTTTTCTTTGGGAACATGGAGGGCAGCCAATTTGGAGGCTCCTCAAGGCTTACCTGAGATTAAAACTGAGAGGAAATCCGGCAAGGCTTGGTGAATACATTTACGAGATAAATGGTCTAAGGCATTATCACTCGGTTCCTGCTTTGAGTAGGTCCAAGGTAGAGAAGTTATTCGGGAAGTACGGCTTAACCATAGTTTGCAGGAGGAGCTACAAGGAACAGGAGTCTTATCCTCTAGTATACTTGCTGCAGCGGCAGGGGTTGTGCTCACCACCGCACACCTAGGTAAAATCTCCCTATCACGTGAACCTCGTCCAGGTTGTTGGGAAGGTCATACCTCCCCCCTTCCCTCAGGAAGACGAAGAGAGCCGGTCTCTCGTATTTGATCTTCTCCAGAACTGGTTTATACAGGATTGGATCCATTACCTCCCCATACATCGCCAAATCCGTTTTCTTACCGGTGAAGACGTAAAGCATCTCTCCAACCCAGCCTCTGTTAACGTGAACAGCTTCCAATTCCTTGAACTCTGAGTTTATTATCCGGACTATTGTCTTAACGTCTTCTCCCAGCATTGAGTAGTCCCCTCCTGATAGGAGCTCTATCTCCTCCCTCAGTCCTCCTGGGAACCACCCCTTCCTTACACCCATCTTGGACAGCAGGATTCCTGGTTGGAAGAGCAGGGAAAGGATCAAGATTAAGAGAGCGATTACCAGCTTCCTGATCTTTCTCCCTTTCGAGATGCTGTAAAGAGGAGTAGAAGCTAACATAGCCCAGAGAAGAGATGAATGGGCCCAAAACCTGCGCCCATACAGTATAAAAGCGGGAGAAAAACCTAGAAGACATGAGAGAGCTAAAAGGCCGGGGAGTTCCCTCTTCCCAATTGCAATTAAAGCTCCTAAGAATCCGAGGACTGTTATAATTGAGATTACGATGGGCCTGTCCCCTCTAACCAGCCTGAAGCCGAACTCTATCCAATCAAAGTTGCTCAGGACATGCAAACCCCAGGGGGAGAAGAGGACCATAGAAGCTAGGAAAAAGCGCCCGTAGAAACTTAGGTATTCCCTGTTTATTGTGGAGAATATGAATAGTCCCAAGAGGAAGAGGTAAGGTATCCCTAAGTGTGTGTATAAGCATAGGGTCATCATCAGAACGCATGGATAGAGGTTCCTCTCATAGAAGTATGCAAGGGCTAGGAAGGCAAAGGCACTGGCCAGAACAGAGGGCAGAAGTCCTCTATGGACTCCGAAGAATATGGGATCCATGCAGAGTATGATAAGAGCCAGGAATTCCCTCCAGGGATCCTTGTATATCCTTGAGAAACCTAGTATGGCTAATGCCGTTGATATTGGTAGCATTAAGGCGTTGAATACCTTTCCACCGGCCAAGACATTCCCCCTGAAGGGAATTGAAAGGAGAGCGACGCACGAATGTAAAAAAGGAGGATAAAGATGAGGCCTTCCCACAGGGTAGTACTCCCAGTCAGCGTACAGGGGAATTCTTCTTTTGCTGAGGATGTTTCTGGCAACTGCCATATGATACCAGCAGTCTACACCACCAGGTCCTTTCTTGACGTTTAACAAGGATATTAACGTGATTAGAACGAAGATCGTAATAGAAGCAATTCTCCAAGACGAAGGCTTCTTCATATCTTTACTCATGACAGGCTATAGCTAATAAAATCATTATGGAGCGGTTTTGGTTCTTAGATCAAGTTTGTTATATACAATTTGATCAGATTACCTTAGTGACCTCTTCCAATCCCTTCCTTGGCTTTGGCTTTGGCGGTTCTAAAGGAAATCCCAGTGGTAAGATGGCTATGAGCTTACATCCTTCAGGCGGCTTCAGGATTTCGTTAATTTCTTCCTCCAAGAAGTTCACAACACCTATCCAACAAGTTCCTAGACCTAGAGCGATTGCTGATAGGGAAATGTTTTCTATAGCCGCTGAAACGCTTTCAATTCCCCACATCTCCTCTATTTCCGAGTACTCATCCTTCAAACCTCTGCGGCCAAGGTGGAGGTATGCTGCTATGTACACTGGAGCTCGGTACATGCCTTTATCAAGCCTTTCTTGTAGCTTTCTCATCCTCTCCTGGTCAAATGACTCGCTTCCTACGCGTGCTCTTGTATAGTAGAAAATGTGGACTTTTTTAAGGAACTTCCAAACCTTTTCCCTGACTTTCTCGTCCTTAACCACAACAAAAAACCATTGCTGCATGCCCATTGCCGTTGGCGCCCTTATTCCTGCCTCCAAGATCTTCATAATCGTTGAATCATCAATTGGATCCTGCTTAAACCATCTAACACTTCCTCTTTTCCTTATGACCTCAAATATGTCCAAGATATATTCCTCCCATTTGCTGAGCAATCCTAGGAAGTACCTAATTTAATCGTGCCGTCTCTTGCAATTTAAGATGAAAACTACAGCTGGATTGTAGATCAAACACTAAGACAGATTAGCTTTTTATGCTGTTCAAATTCTGCTTCTAACTCAATCAGATGAAGCGATGGCGAGCCGCGCCTCTAGCGCGCGGCTCCAAACCCTATCAATATACTTGATATCTGGAAGGCACCTTGGGAGAAGCTAGATACCTTTCCTTATGCCGCTTCTGTGTATGGGATCGCTTCTCTAATTCTTATACTGCTAGCATTAGTGTTGGGCAAGCCTTTTACCGGTTACAGCACCGAAGATTTCCTAATATTCTTGGCCTTAGCGATAGGACCATCTTGCTTTGGACATACCTCCTACAACTACGCCTTAAAACACCTGAAGGCACATGGGGTTTTAATAGCTATACTTGGTGAACCTGTTGGGGCTACTCTCCCGGCTTGGATTGCATTGAAGGAGCCACCAAACATCCAGGTGATCTTAGGAGGTTCTTTGGTAATAATTGGCTCTATACTTGCGTTAAGGGAGGAATGATCGAGAGGAGTTCAGCACCTCAAACTCCTAATCAGTTGCCCGATCTTTTTGCCCAAATTCCCTTTTTATCATCCTTCTCAACTTGTTCAAGCTTAGAAACATGTAGTCATCATCGAAGCAAATGACCTCCATTGTTATCGTTTTCAACCTTGGGCACTTAATCGCTTCCTCCAACAAAGGTTTGAAGTCCGTACTCCCCATTCCCAGAGGTAGGTGGAGGTCCCACTCGTCAGATCCCCCTCCGAAGTTGTCGTGAACATGAAGGTGAATTATCCTGTCAGAAAACTCCTTTATGAACTGCAAGATCTCGCTCTCTGGGAAGTAGAGGTGAGCATGGCCTATGTCAAAGCACATGTTAAGGTCGGGAAATGCTTGAAACATTTTTCTGAAGAAAATCCTTGATTCTGACTTATTTTCAAGGGCAATTGGCACGTCATATTCCTCGGCTATTCTGAGAACTTCGTTAAGCGCTCTCTTTTTCTGCCAAAGGGATATCTCCCTTCCCCCGAAGAGATGGGTGACGAAGATCTTCCTATATGAAGAGGAATTCGATATGGCTTCCACCACATCCTTTAGCACTTTCATCTCGTGTCTGGCCGAGACCTCGGGTAGGTGGATTACAGGAAGGGGGATTATCCTCTCGACAACCGCGGTTCTGTCTAGAAGCTCGTCCTCCTCTGGGATCGGCTGAGTCAAGTTGAGCTCTATGAAGTCCGTACCCATTCCCTTGAACTTCAATGCTTCCTCAATTAGATCTGAGTCAAGGCTCGCTGGAACGCCTATCTTCATACTATTTGGATTATTATTGCAATACAAGTATATCAGCGTTTCGACTATTGGCTAGAGAGCATCAAGAAAGGGTGAAGGCCTCGCTGAACGACTGCTCGAAGTCGAAGCCGGGGAAATTGACTACTCGCTTTCGAGCTCCTTAAGCCTTATGGGAAGCTGAATCCCTTCTGGAACCAGAGAAGGCTTCTCCTCAACGGTCTCGAGCACCAAGGATGTTACGGTCTCGGTAACTCCAGGTATCGAGTGGATCTTCGATATTATTGAGTTGAGCTCAGTGGCGTCCCCTGCCAAGACCTTTACGATCACATCATAAATCCCGGTTATCGTGTATACCTCCAAGACGCTAGATCCGAGAACTTCCCCTATCTCCTTCGCTACGCTGCTGTGCTTCCCGGCCTGAGTCTTGACCATGATGATGTACTTATATGGCTTCCCCAGCTTCGAGTGGTCCACCAGCGCCGTGTAACCCTTTACTATGCCCGCCTCCTCTAGCTTCTTGACCTTCTTCATCACCCCTGCAGGGCTCATCCCCAACCTC
>QMVU01000002.1 GCA_003661265.1 Thermoproteota archaeon
AAGGGGATGAAGTCGTTTTTCGAGGACCTAATGTCAGGAAAGGAGGAAGAGTAAAGAAGTAGAGTAGAGGAAGCATGATTACCTGCATAGGGGAGAAGGGTTTTAACCTTTCACGCCTAAATCTACATTGGTGGTTCTGTTGCAACTCATCTCAGAACCATATACCTACCTGCTTATTGCGATCATCACGGTAATCCTAGCTTACAGGGTAATAGTCGCTCTGGCATTCGGGATCCTGGCGTCAAAGCTCAGGGGGAGGTTTGGCGTCTCAAAAAAGGAGATGGCCTACATCGTCATAGCTAGCTTCTTCGATACCGTGCTTGGAATATTCATCCTAGCCATAAGCGCGCTGACGAAGGAGGGAGATCCTAGGAAGGCTAGGAGGATAATTTCAAGGATGAAAGAGGATGGCTCCAGGGTTCTAAACACTTTAGGGGGAATCCAGGATCCATCGATTGTTAACTTATCCAAGGACGTGGAGTTGTTCGTCCAGAAGCTCTCCCAAGTTGAGGAGGATCCTGGCATAGGATCTGAGGAGGCTATAGATATCTTGGAGAAGATGGAGGCAGAGCTCCTTTACATAAGGGATAAGGCCGACGACATAAGCGTGGAAACGGATCAAAGGGCCAGGGCAAAGGTAGTTGCCTTGTGCGAAAAAAGGACAAAGGTGCTCTCGGAATTAATGCGCAAACTTTTGGCTACACTATCCTAAGCGCTTCTCTGTGCTACTAGATTAAGCCTCCTTAGTCTCCTCTTCTCCTTCCCTCAGCTTCTTTATGAGATCTGCTATCTCTTTAACAGCTTCCTTAGGTTCCTTCTCCTCCTGCTTAGCCTTCTCCTTTCCTGCAACTATTAGTCCCGTGAGGACGGCCGCACCTAGTTCAAGCAGATCCTCCTTTTGCTTCTCGGGGAGATACTCCTTCGCTATCCTTGCAAGCTTTTCTTTCATGCTCAAGCTCTCATCCGATAATATCTCCATGATCTCCTTCCTCTCAAGTATAGTTGCTAAGAGCGCGTATGTCGCTGCCGAAGAGGCAATTGCCTTCAAAAGGGCTTTAGAGGTAGTCTCTTCCTTACTCTTTTCCTTCTCCTTTTCACCCATCTTCATCCCTATTCCCTTCTTGTCAGGAATCCTATATTAACCTTTTGTGATCTTTGGTTACCTTTTTCTAGGGGAGATGGGAGTTCTATCGAAGAGCCAACGGTTTTAAGATGATCTAATCGTTTGATCATTAGGGATTTTTGAGGAAATATTTTTCAAGTTTACAGCGTTTAACTTTGTTACAATAAGGGTGTCAACCTTGGAGTTCAGAAAAAATATGGAGACAACGCTAGCAGGACTTACCTCGCTCCTAGGAGTCAACGCTGTCATAATATCCGATATGGAAGGTAATAAGGCATATTCATGGTACAGAACGGATCTCGACAAGAGGGACATTCGAACTTCGGGAGAAGAGCTCGTAAGCATGTTAAAATTCTCACAAGCCCTTGGAGTCAACTCCAACATCGGAGGGCTGACCAACGTCATCGTCAGGGGTTCTAGAGGGGTAGCCATACTGGCTCCCTTGAGGGACTCCTTCATCCTGTTCGTCTCAGCTGATCAAAGGGCTAACTTAGCGCTTCTGCTGGTAAGAATAAGGAGGGCTGCCGAGAGGCTCATGGGGATTCTGGGAGGAGAGAGGCTTGGAGGAGAAGCTTATCTCAGCCCTTGAGAGGGCCAAGGAGCTAGGGGCCTCTTACGCGGACATTAGGATCACGAAGTCCTTCAGGACTAGGATGACCGTGATAAATGGGAAGGTTAAAAGCGTAGTTCCCAGCATAGAGCTGAGGGTCGGCATAAGGGCTTTGTACCAGGGGTTATGGGGTTTCGCGTCCTGCAACTCGACGTCAAGAGAGGATCTCCTCGAGACCTCTTCAAATGCGATGAAGATAGCCAGGGCAGGGGCCAGTACGGGTGTAAGCCCTGTCCGACTTGCTGAAGTTAGGAGCGTGATAGATAGAGTTGAATTAGAGGAAATAAGTGACTCTAGGAAGATTCCATTGGAGGAGAAGCAGGAAATCATTTTGGAGTCGGACAGGACAGCCAGAGAGCTGGATCCTAGGATCATGAGGACGCAGTTTGATTACGAGGATAGCGTCGTCGAGAGGTATCTCCTCAGCACAGATGGCCAGCAGATATATGAAGTTAACCCGTTCACAAGCTTAAGGTTGACTATTACAGCAAGAGAGGGTGAGAGAATAGAGAGAACAATAGGAAGGCTTGCTGCTAGCGCAGGACAGGAGCTAATGGCCTACGTGGATCCAATGGAAATGGCCCGGAGGCTTGCTATGGATGCCCTAAGCCTTTTGAAGGCGAAGCAATCGCCCTCAGGAAGGATGCCTGTGGTCGTCGACAATAAGATCTCCGGACTAATAGCTCTGTGCGTCGACTTAATGGCGACAGCAACTCTGGCCTCCATGCCGGAGAGCGAGATGGGCGTTTTCCACAAGAAATTGGGGGAGAAGGTACTTCCTGAATCCTTAGACATAACAGACGATCCGTCTTCGCCAGGATTGCCTGCCTCCTACAGGTACGACGAAGAGGGGGTTGAGTCCAGGCCCCTAAAAGTTGTGGAAGCTGGGGTGCTGAAGGGATACCTGCACTCTAGGGAGACAGCGTATAAACATGGAACTAGCCCTACCGGACATGCTAGGGCTCCAAACGCCTCCTTCCTTCCGGTTCCCATGGTATCAAACGCGATGATCGGTCCAAAGGATTACACGTTTGAAGAACTCGTCGAGGACGTTGATGAAGGGATTTACGTGAAAGGGCTCATAGGAGCCTCAATAGGGAGGTTCGTCCAGTGCAAAACCGTTATGGCACACCCAATAGAGAGGGGGGAGGTTAAGGATGAGGTGCTGAGAGGGCCCTCCATAAGGCTTGATCTCTTGAAAGACCTTTTTTCAATAGACGCAGTTGGCTCTGACTATGACTACCTTCCCCTAAGGCTAACCAGAGCAGACGAGGCCTACTCTGTCTCCGGAGGAGGACCTCACCTCAGGTTCAGTCAGCTGGAGGTGATCTGATTGGATCCTGAAGAAATAAGGAACTTCGTTCAAATGGCCTTAGAGGAAGTTGAACAGGCAGAAGTCTTCTTCCTCAAGAAGAGGAGCGAGAAAAGCTCAATAGTGAGGGAGGCCGGGGAGAGGAAATTCTTTGGCCAGTCAATAGATGACAGGGGAGTGGCGTTTAGGGTAAAGCTTGGGGAGAAGCTTGGTTTTGCCTACAGCTCAGACCTGGGGGAGGGATCCATAAGGTTTACGATAAAACAAGCAATTGCTTCGGCGAGGGAGGTTGAAGGATTTGAATCCTTCCCGAGCTACTCCGGAATGGAGAGAAGGGTCGAATACGATGAGGAAGTGGAGGCATTGGATGAGGAGCGTATGCTCGAACTCGTTAAGGAGATGGAGAAAGCCGCCTCCTCTTACGGATCCAACATCGTCCCCATAGACCTTACAGTCGAGAAGGCTATAGTCCAGACAGCTGTCTTCAACTCTGAAGGCTCTCAGCTGATTCAAGAGGGCACTTATGTGGGGGCTTCAGCAACTCTAAGCTTCAAAAGGGAGAGGCCCATTCAGTACGGCAAAAGCCAGCTTGCTAGGAGCCTAGACCTAATAGACCCAAGGTCTCTGGTTGAAGAAATCTCTAACGAACTTCTTAGCCTTTCTAAAGACCCTGTGGATATAGAGAGTGGCTATTATTCCGCCTTGCTCTCACCTGATGTCGTTACAGAACTCTTAAGCTATTCTTTCGTTAACTCCTTGTGTGCAGATCAGGTGAGAACGGGAGTTTCCCCTCTGGCAGAGAAATTAGGGGAGAGCATAGCAGCTCCCCAGGTAACGATACTGGATGATGCTACTTATGAAGGAGGTCTTTATACAACGGCATTTGATGACGAGGGAGTCCCCTCCTCCAGGACCTTCCTTATAGAGGAAGGCGTCTTGAAGGGGTACCTGTACGATACCCTTCTTGGCAAGTTGAGGGAATTCAGGAGCACTGGAAATTGCGTCAGGTGGGAAAGCCCTCTATGGGATAGGTTCTTCGCAAGATCCTACAAGTGCAGGCCTAGGATATGGATGAGCAACCTGATCGTAATCCCGGGCTCAGGAGGGGTTGATGATCTCATCTCAGAGATAAGTGAGGGGATATACTGCTTGGAGATATTCTCCGGCTTTACCATGAGTCCCTCGGGGGACTTTAGTCTTCCTATCCTTAACGGTTATTACGTGAGGGAAGGGCAGATAGTGGGACCTTTGAGAGGCGTATCCATCAAGGGAAACGTGTTTGAACTCCTTAAGAAGGTGGTGAGGGTAGGGGGAGAACCGGAGATAACTGTTCCAAATAACTCCTCAGGATCTGTAGTAACCCCTCCAATACTCGTCGAAAAAATAGAGGTAGCAAGAGGCTAGCTTAGCTGTCAAGACCTTGATTCCTTCCTCCTCCTGTATATCCACAGACCTAACCAGCCAACCGCTCCCAGAGGAGCGGCGAAGAAGGCTCCAACTACTATGAACGATATAGCGACGTATAATGCCGTCAGAGCAAGGTTAATAAGCCTCGATAAGTCAAATTCCGGCAGTTCTACCCCCTTCTTCTCCTGTATCGTCACGGTGAGCGTGCTGTATTCCACTTTAGACTGCAGATTCTCTAACTGAGCCTCTAACACCTCTATTTCCTCTCTCACTTGCTTTAGCCTGTCCTCCACCATCAGGACTTCCTCAACGTTTTGAGCCATTGAGAGAATCTCAAGAAGTCTTCTCTCAGCTGCCCTAGAGTTGTTCAACCTGGCCTCAAGGTCTATTATCTGATCCGTAACGTCGTATGCGTTCAGGTTTTCAGATTTAACCTCTCCCAAGCTCCTTACCGCATTCATAGCGGCGTCAAGCTTATTTGCAGGTACTTTGATCGATATAACCGCAGATCTCCTTTCGATCCATGAGCTAGCAACGTACCCGCCAAGGCTAGTTGCGATGCCCATTACAGCCTTGGCCTTCTCCTGAACGGTTCCCTCCCCCACTTCAATCGTAATTTCTGCTTCGTATGCCATTGCCCTGCCCTGAGTTTGGGCGTACTGAATTATCCTCTCCTCTGCGCCTTGCTCAGCATAGGCGGCCTTCTGAGTAACGCCTATTCTTGGAAGGACGGGCATCGGCGCTGGCATCATCGGGGCTTCTCTGCCTTCCCATTCGTAGTACTGACCTGCTGGAACTTGGGTCATCAGGATGTAAAGGAAGCCCGTCACTCCAAGGGCGAGTATGGCAAGTAAAGCTAATCCAATCTTTTTTAGGTTCATTTTCGTTCAACTGACCTTTCCATCGTCTCTTATAAAGTGCAGAGGTTCGCTTCAATGATCATTGAAGTAAATCAATCCTCTAAGCTCAGCTCGAAGAGGACGGAACCCCCCTTCGTGATGGGAGGTCCTGGGTCTGGACACTTGAGGTAGCCCTTTGCTCCCTTCCCAATACCTATCTCTTTGGGAGAGTGCCCATGAGTTAGGGCCCACAGGAAGTGGGAGATCGCGTTAAGGGCATGGATGCAAATGTCGCATTCATGCCCCCTCTTTATGAAGAAGTCCTCAAACAGGAACTCATCCCCTTCAGAGAAAACCGGGCAATGCCCATCCACCTTAGCAACTCTAACGCGAACCCTCAAGTAAAGACCTCCCCTCAATAGCTCTTAGGTTGGAAATTAAGCGATTACCCTTCCTTCTTGCTCCTCAGCTCTGAGAGCCTCCTCTTAACCTCGCTCAACATCTCCTGATACTCCTTCAATAAGAGCTCCTTAACATCATCAGGCAACATCGAAATTTCCTCTATCTTCCTCAGGATTTCTTGCTTCTCCCTCTCAAGTGCGGCCTCATCGTACCTCGTCAGGTAGAAGCTCATGGCCTCGTTCATCACTTCCCCTATTGTAACCCCTCTGATCTCGGCTATCTCCCTTATCCTTGAGTAGAGGGTTCTGTCCAGGTTCCTTATGGGTATCGGCCTCTTATGCCAATGGACCTCTTCCTCAAGTAGCCTGGGTCTCACAGCTACAACAGCTCTGGGAGCGAGCATGGCTCCTCTGAATGCTCCTCTTATAGCTTTCTCTATCATCAGACCAATTCTCTTGCTGAATTCCTCCGCCCATTCCTCCCATCTCTTCTCAAATTCCTCCCATCTCTCCTCCCAGTTCTCCTTCCCCTCCTCCATGTCATCACCTATTGTATAACATTATACGTTATACATTTATAAATCTTCAGTATCGGTGAGCGACGCACAAATTAGCTTCTCAACAGAGCTTGTCAGAAAGGTTATCAGCTGTCAATTCTCCACAATCTGGATTGAAATGTACGACATGATAACCTCGTTAATATGGTGGATCTTCGTGTTCTACCTATTAATGGCCCCACAACTCCAACATAGGGCATTGTTAGGATCGAGAGCCAAGTTGCTACGCATGCTGGCGACCAAGAGGGGATCAAGCGTGATAACGCTTTGCCATAGGCAGGAAAGCATTGGCCTTTTCGGAATTCCGTTCTACAGGTACATAGACATAGATGACTCGGAGAAGGTGCTCAGAGCCATTAGGGCCACTCCAAAGGACAGGCCCATTGACCTCATTATACACACGCCTGGGGGACTGGTCATAGCCGCAACACAGATCGCTAAGGCCATTAAGGATCACCCTGCCAAGACCACAGTCATAGTCCCCCATTACGCCATGAGCGGAGGAACCCTCATAGCTTTGGCCGCGGACGAGATAATAATGGACAGAAACGCGGTTCTTGGGCCTATAGATCCTCAGCTTGGAAGATATCCTGCTCCATCGATTCTTAAGGCTGTGAAGCAGAAGAGCCCTGACGAGATAGACGATGAAACACTGATACTGGCGGACATGGCGGAAAAAGCGATAAGGCAGGTCAGGGAGTTCGTTATCTGGCTTCTTGAAGATAAGATGAGCAAGGAGAGGGCTGAAGACGTTGCCAAAATATTAACGGAGGGAAGGTGGACCCACGATTACCCCATAACTTACGAAATGGCTAAAGAACTGGGTTTGCCTGTAAGAGATGACGTTCCTCCAGAAGTTTACGCCTTAATGGAGCTTTACCCACAGCCCATAGTTAGAAGGGTCCCAACCGTCGAGTTCATGCCAGCTCCTCGCGTCTCTAGAAGGGAGGCTGCCGAGAGCTTAATACGCTTCTAGCTTGAACTAAGCACCGACTCTAGCACCTCGTACACCTCATCCCTGGGTGGCGGTTTCAACTCCACCTTTCCCTTTTTCCTAATCATCCATACCCCCTTCCCCTCCTTGACTTTCCCAATAACCTCTGCAGGAATCCCTCCCTCTCGAAGCGCTTTCAGAGCTCTATCGGTCTCTTCTCCCTTTACGGCAGCTAAGAGAGCTCCTGAGGACAATATGTTTAGGGGGTTAAGTCCAAGATGGGAACATATCCTCCTAGTTTCCTCTCTCAAAGGGATGGAGCTCTCAATCACCTCTATCGAAACATTCGACGCAACTGCCATCTCCCAAAGGCCGCTCGATATGCCTCCCTCAGTTGGGTCGTGGAGCGCATGTACCTCGCATGACTCCATCAAAAGCATGGCATCCTTAACCACGCTTATCTCGTAGATCATCCTCTTTGCCCTCTCCACTATATCCTTTCCAACAGCGCTAACCAAGTCTTCCTCAAGTTCCGACGCCAACACCGCAGTTCCCTCAAGTCCAGCCCCCTTCGTCATTATGATGGAGTCCCCTGGCCTTGCCCCACCTGTCCTGACGTACCTCTCGGCGGGAGCCTCTCCTATCATAAAACCAACTATTATTGGCCTGTTTAATCCAGCGCAGATTTCCGTGTGTCCCCCTATTAGGGCTATCTTGAGCTCCTTGCACGCCCTATCTATCTGATCTAGTATGTCCTCCACAAGCTCCTCTTCGCTTCCCTCAGGCAGCAATATAGTGCATAGGTACCAGATTGGCCTTACTCCACAGGAAGCAACGTCATTTGCGTTTATGTGAACCGAAAGCCAACCAATGTCCTTTGTAGCTGCCGTAATAGGATCCGTCGCCAGCACAATTACTCTGTTCCCTATTCTGACTACAGCAGCATCTTCACCTATTGAGGGTCCTAGAAGGACCCTCTCATCACGAATTCCAAGCTTAGTGAATACTAGTTTCTGTAGAAATTCATATGGAAGCTTTCCTGGGAAAAATCTGACCATTTCCGTCACCAGATACCTTAAAGACCTCTACTCGTAAACAAAAGATATCCTTTTGTTGGTCTAGCCCTCTGGTGGAATATTGCGTACATCTCCACCTCCTGAGCCTGCTGTCGGATATCTTCCAGGAGTTTTCTTGATCTGGAACATCCCTGCTCTGTTGTTCATCCATATTATCCTCATAGCCCCTCCCCCCTTTATCTCAAAACCCATCCCTGTCTTGACTTTCCTAGACACTCGATCACCTTTGCGTGAACTTTGTATTCAACTCAGAAAAAGGTTTGCAATCTTGCAAGAGCCTTAGTAGAATTCAATATTCTCTGGAATATGTCTTGTCTTTCATAAATCCCGTGATCAGCAGAAGGGTTTTAAAGAAGCTAGGATAGAGCAACTAGATCCACAATGGAGATTCCATTCAAAGAGGTAAGTCAAAGCACTCTTGCCAATTTCATAGTGTATACCATTGTCATATGGATTTCCCAGAAACTGATACTCCCCGAGGAGAAGGAGAAAGGCGTTCTCTCTATACTCGTCCTTACAGTCGTCATATCAATCGTACACTTTGTTCTCAGGCTCCTGATCCCAGAATTTTGGATCTGGCTGGTTATATTTGCCATCGCGGGGATAGGCCTAATAAAGAAGTGGTTTGACGTAGACTGGCCTAGAGGCATAGCCATAGGTGCGATTTCCGCTGTGCTAGCTCAATTACTAGCGTATCTCCCTCAGATCATGGAAATGCTTGGTTCTTAGGCTAAGACATTCGTCAGGCAGGTTAAGGCTTCTGAATTTTAACGTAGCTTGTATTATCCGATGCGCTCCATACCTCTGAGTGCACAAAAAATAACGCTACACCAAAGGAAACGATGGATCTAAACTTCATTAAAAAGCGTAAGGGATTCCTTGGGACACCTACGGCAACTTCAAGATTTTCGCGAAAAGAAGCTTGATTATCCCCTCTCCGGAAGGGTTATTACTTATGTAAACTCGGAGCACGCCTTACTAGATCGTGAGTTAGAGTCTCTAAGACTTATATTGGTAAAATTTTGAATTTTCATCCTGTTCCTGCCCATTTGAGGAAGAACGGAAATTTAATCGATTGATTGCTTAGGGCCAAAATTTCAGCTCCAACAACACTTTTTTTAAATCATGGATAGCAATAACCCCAAACATAGGAGAATTCGTTAATGCCAAGTCCATAGGTGCACGCCGATGCTGATAGAGATTGCTTTCATCACTCTTTTCCTGGCTATGACCACATACGCCATCAGGCACTACAAATTCACTTGGAACAGGCTCTATGGGAAGCAACGCAGGGCTTATCAGGAGCTCGCTGGGCATTACCTGCCAAGCGTCAGCATAATAGTACCCATGCATAATGAGGAGAAGGTCGCTCCTCACATCCTCCAAAGGCTTGTTGAGATGGATTATCCAAAGGAAAATGGAAGATATGAGGTTATAGCCCTGGATGATCGTTCTGAAGATAGAACTGGTGAGATAATAGACGAGTTCGCCAGCAGGTACCCCTTCATCAAGGCCGTTCACAGAGTGGAAAACGGAGGACGTGGGAAACCCGAAGCCATGAACGTTGCACTTAAATTCGCGCACAACGACATAATAATCACATTCGACGCTGACTACCTTCCTTCAAGGGACTGCGTTAAGAGATTAGTCGCCCCCTTTTACGATCCAGAAGTGGGGGCTGTCATGGGAAGGGTTGTCCCAGCGAATTCCCCAGATAGCCTGACAACAAGGTTGCTTGACCTAGAGAGGGCAGCTGGCTACCAGGTTGATCAGCAGGCAAGGTACAACTTGGACCTGATAATCCTCTATGGAGGAACTGTTGGTGGATTTAGGAGAGATGTCCTGAAGAGGTTAGGCGGCTGGGATGAGACGAAGTTAGCCGAAGACACTGATCTCTCCTTTAGGGTCTTCCTTGCTGGTTGGAAAGTGGTCTATGTGAATGCAGCTGAGGCTTATGAGGAGGCCGTTCCAACGTGGGAGCAGAGGAGTAAACAACTAAGGAGATGGGCCATAGGACACATCCAGTGCTTGTTCGACCATCTTATCCCAGTAATCAAGTCACCCTTCCTAACTTTCTGGCAGAAGGTTGACGGAATCCTCCTTCTAGGGGTATTCCTCATACCTTTCCTGATGTTCTCCGGCTGGATCCTGGGTCTGATATCCTACCTCTTCATGCCCCCGAAGTGGTCAAACTTCTTCATAGCCATCCCAGCGACCATAACCTACATTAATCTGGGGAACTTTGCCATGCTAAATCAAGTAGCTGCGAGCACCTACATAGACGGGAGGAAGAGGGCCATCTGGCTCCTACCATCCATGCTCCTCCTGGTCATTCATAGCGCCTGGGTTTGTACTCTCGCCTTCTTTGAAGCCATATTATTGCACAGGAGGCAAAAGAAGCTAAAGAAGTGGTACAAGACATCTAGAGCTGGAAGCGGCTTCTACTACTACAACAACCTGAAGAATAACGATAAGAACAACGTGAATAACTGGTATAAGACCCAGCACAACGGAAACGGGCTCAGGTACTTGAACGGCGGGAAGGGGCGGAGATCATGAGCCTAGGGTACATCATTCTGTTCGTCCTTTACACGGCTATAGCCCTATTCCCATTTGTTTTAGGTTTTCTTGAGTACGAGAAACCAGCTGATCCAGGACCTTTGTACATAAACCTAGATAGGATAGTATCTGATAGAAAGGAGGCCCTAACCTTCAGGGAACTCATTGAACCAGCCATAGAGATAGGACTTCTAGCAAAAGATGTGGAAGATCTCTCCCCTGAGACTGTTCTCAGGCAAAAACCGAAGTTTCACCCTGAGCTCGGTTACTTCAGGCTGATTTATGGGGATGCCGAAATTCCAAGCAACACCGTGATAGAGGATCTCCTGATAGTCATCGGGAACCTCAGGATAGGCGACAGGTGCAAGATGCTGGGAGGCGTTTACGCAACAGGGGAGGTGAGGGTTGGCTCAGATTGCACGATAAATTTCATCGCTTCGGACTCGAACGTCTTCCTGGGCAGGAATACCAGCGTTGAAAGATGGGTGGATGCTAAGGGGACCATCGTGATAACTAAGGACTGCCGCGTCAGAAAAGCCACGTCAGAACACCAGATTGAGGTCGTAGAATGCTGTGAGATGAGGGAGGCATGCGCCAACATGGGCTTAGAAGTCCTCGACTCCTCAGAGTTAGTGCAGAGAGGGAGCAAGGGATGATAATAACGGAGGTAAAGTGGTCATCCGCCATTGATGAGCTCCTGAGGCAGAAGTTCAAGGAGCTCACCATAGAAAAGCTTAGAGAGGAGATCTTTACTAAGCACGGGATAAATGTCCCTGAATTGCTCATACTCCACAGAGCTGAGGAGCTAGGCCTGATAGATGAGGTGTTTAAGGAGTTAGAGAGGGGTAAGAAGCCCTCCTATCTCAAGTCTCAAAGGGTGTGGCTTCAGGGCGCTGAGACCATAAGAGTAAAGGGCGACGTCAGAATACCCCCAAAGGAGGTGGTTCCGTATAACCTCATCGTTTGCGGAGATCTGTTCACAAAGGAAGAGGTCGTAATCAGAGGCGGGATTCACGTTAAGGGAGATGCTGTTATAGGGCCTAGGAACGGGATAGGAAAGTCCCTAGTCGTTGAGGGAGATCTCCTCATAGGAGAGGATACTCTCATAGGAAATTGCGTTGACGCAAGGGGCTCCATATACATGGCTAGGGGGGTTACTATCGGCATCTCCAAGGAGGGTGGTGGTTTGGTCTCAGGGAAAACTGTGTACATGGAAAGGGAAACCTTAGGGAAGACTAAGATATACGCGGCCGAGGGGATCAGGATAGTGGATTCTCTAAAGGAGGTACTGCCAGAGAAGTTCAGGGTGACAATGCTTGGAGGTTATTGATGAGCTTAGAAGGGCCTTTTGGGCTCCAGGTTTCCAGAGAGGTCACTTCTTCCTGGGTCTATTCATCTCAGCGTTCATAACCTACCTGGTTGGGACGAACTTCTTGGGTTATTGGTGGTTTCAGGCGAGAATAATAGCAAGACTTCTGGACATGGCTGGAGTTTCCTATCACCTATTTGACATGGGAAGGGTCAGGTCCCTGTTCGAAGTGTTCCCGTTAAGGTACACCTCTGGAGGACCGACGTTTGAGCTACCGGTTCCCTATCAAAGACCCGATCCTTCTACGGTGGTTTTCATCCTATTAAACCTCGCCATAGCTTCGTTCATAGTCTGGAGGTTGAGGAAGATCCCCTTCCCCCTAAAAATACTCTGGTTCATAATAGTGCCCATGACAGCTGCGACCCTGCTTTACAACGCCTTCTGGGGAGTTCCTCACAGATTCACGTGGATAACAATTGATTGGACCTGCTCTGGTGTCTTGATGTTCGTGCTCATATCTGTAGCCTTTTCAATTGGTGTATTCGGTTTGAAGGGACCTCTCCACATAAAACTCCTCTGGATGGGACTTACCATGGTTTTCTCAATTGCATGGAACATAATAAGGCTAGCCTTCACCATAGCAACCCTCTATCACATGGGAACCTTCGTCTTCGTACTGGTTCACTACCTGGCTGGCACCTTCCTAGACTTCATCTACTTAGTGACCTTTGCGGGGCTGGCCATAGGACAGCTCTCAGGCATTTACTCCGGGGAGGGTCCTTGAGATGTTGGCTCTAATTGCTTCCAGTTCATCCAAGGAGGCGTATTGCCTGTTGGGAGGCAGCATGAGGTGATGATTTCCATGAGAAATAATTATTACCCGGAGCGTAGTGGTTCACCTGCCATGAAGAAAGCATTTTATGCCCTCATAGTGCTGCTCTCATTGACAGTAGGGCTCTCCCTCAGAATGAACGCTCAAAGGCCTCCATCCTCATCTGTGTCGGTAAGTCTCAACTTTATCGTCGGTCGCAAGTCCTCGGAGGCCCACATCCACGTGAAGGTGGTTGGAGAGACCATGGTTTCGTCCGTGAAGAGCCTGCTCGGGGAGAAAGCTGAAGTTTTTCTATCTAAGGAAGCAGGGATCCCGAAGGAGTTCGTTAAAGTGAACTTTGGGGAAAAGGAGGCGGAAATATCGCTTGAGATCGTGGGATGTTCTCCTCCAAATGATGGGATAGATTTCGTCATTCAGAGCGACATAGGCGAGGTTATCTCAGCTTTCCTGGAAAAACTGGGCCTTTCTGGGGTACCTGTGAACCTGTCGATCCTAATAAGCCTGCCAAAGGGGGCAGAAGTGAAGGAGCTTGAAGTTTCTCCGGGAAGTTCATTTAACACTCAGGTAGAGGGATGCTCGATCATAATATCCTCAAAGTTCCCTCTTTCCATGAGCAAAGGCTCACTCTCCCTTTACATAAGGTACTCGATGCCTGGGTCCAAGAGGATCCCAGGGGAGTAGGTTGCCATGAAGTCGAGGATCCTGTCAATCTTGATCCTAGCTCTGCTTCTACTTAACGCCCTCCACGTACGGAAGATCTCCACCGCTACTTCTCCAGATGGGCAGTGGCTGTGCGTCCAGGGCTCTGGTGCTCCAGCCCAGTTTGGGGATTATTACAGCGCCAGCGACGGGGGAGACACTTACTACTCCTTCTACATAGAGGTTCCCCCTGGTACCTCCGTTCTAGACATAGACATATTCGATCCAGACGTTGGGCTAGGGGGGTCTGGAGAGGTACCGCTAAACAGGGACAGGCGGAGAGGGGGATCTTGGGACACCTCAACAAAGTACACGCTATACGATCCAAGCGGAACCGAAGTCATATCTGTTATAGGTGATTCTACAGGTCCAGCAGGAAGCGATGGTGTATGGTGGGACTTCTACGAGGTTTCCAACCCTGCAAGTGGCATATGGGAGCTCAGGATCGACTCCTCCAGCGCAGTCACTACGGGAAACGACATAAACTATTTCGGGCTGAGGGCAAACGGGCTGAACATTTATGCCTATAGGATAAGCGTTGGGACAAACCCCTCCCTCTCCAGAAAGTACGACCTCTACCTGTACGTTCACAAGGGCTGTCAGTTTAGCGTGAGGGAGTGGGACTGGGACTCCGATTCAAGCGGGAGCCAGGGTTTCATAAGGGTTACAAGCCCCTCAGGCAGGTTCTCGGTGGAGTACGATGATTCGGACCTCTCCCCAAATGCCGCTTGGAACTCCCACACGATCTCCGGTTGGACCTACGATAAGGAGTCCGATGACTACGGGCTATGGCACTTCGAGGTAAACATAACCTACTACGGCAGAGGGGGGAACTACGGCGTCGTCGAAGCCTATGACTTCGAGGGAAATCCCATCAAGATATACCTTCCATCCGACACAGGAGGACCCCCATCAAAGCCCACGCTATCCAAGGAGTGCACGGTAATATCGGGACCTGATCCTCCCAACGTAGGAGTCACTAGCACGGTGGAGGTAAGGGTAGAAGTATCGAACCCAACCTCCCAGACGCTTAACAGCGTCTCCGTCGTTGACTACGTCTCATCTGATGTCGCATGGGAGGATGCCCTCACCACAACGCAGGGTGCTGCCTCGTACGACCCAGGCACCGGAAGGATAGACTGGAACATCGGTTCCCTGTCTCCGGGCTCTTCTGCCGAGATGAGCTACAGGGTTTCGGTGACACCAAGCTCAAGTGACCAGCAACTCTCAATAAACTTGCCACCAGGCCCTCAGGGAACTAAAGCCAGTTACACTTCCCCGGTAACGAGCCTTTCTGAGACCATAGGTCCCATATGTAACCTGAAGCTCACTTCATCCCCAGCAGAGATCAAGCAACTCCATTTAAGGGATAGTTACTCGCTAAAGACCTCAAAAGGAAGCTCTTCATTGAGTGAAAGCATACTTAATGGGGAATCCAGTACATGGACCCAAACTCCTGCTTTTGCAGCCGATTTAAACGTTGAAGGGGACATCACGGTTCTCCTCTACATAGTCCCCCATCGGAGCTTCTTCTTCATTCTAGTTTTCTACCCGGACGTGAGGGTTACCCTGTCCTATGATGGGAACTCTTACACCAGCACAATCTACGACATAACGTCGGCAGGATGGTACACCTTCTCCTTCCCCGGCATTACCAACATTCCCCAAGGAAGTTCCATCACCCTAACTGTGGAAGTTTTGCCCGACGGGATCTTCAACTGGAGACCTTGGGTGGAGATCTACTATAACTCCCAGACTTACGACTCTAGGGTCGAAATACCCACCTCCTCATACGTTGATGTGGAGTGGGTGAAGACCTACGACTCCTCTAACGTGGAGAGATCGACGTTCTCTACGGGTGAGACCGTCGTTGTGAGGGCGAAGGTGAATGATCCCTTTGGATCTGGAGACATTGCGGGAGCCTGGATCACCGTATATTTCCCGGATCATACGAAGGCGGTCGATAACCAACCGATGAGCGTAGAAACTGTTGATCCGAGCACTCCCTCCCTCTACAAGATCTTTAGATACGATTATTCCATACCTCTGACAGCGCCAACTGGCACGTACCTCATAGTCGTGGTGGCCAACGAGACAAACGGGGTCTTCAGCTCCTACTCGACGACCATCACGGTAGTCTTGGGAGGGGTCATGTTCGAGCCAAACCAGTCGTTTTCAGCACCAGCCGGCTCAAACGTAACCTATAACGTTTACGTATTTAATACTGGACAGGCTAGCGACGTATTTGACCTCGGGGAGACGGCAAACCAGACAGTTGGCGTCGACATATGGCTAGATGTGGACTGGTTGGGAGGAGGGGACGTGCACATAGCCTACGACGCCGACGGGGATGGCGTGTGGGAAGCTGTTTACGCAGATGCGAATGCAAACGGAAAGCCCGATGTTAGCGTAGCTTCTAACTCAAACGTCACCTTGATAGTTACCGTCATACTTCCATCTACCGTATCCGGCT
>QMVU01000003.1 GCA_003661265.1 Thermoproteota archaeon
GATGGCAAAGCCGGCCTTCGTAACCCACGTCCTTCCGGTTTTCAGGGGAGAGGAGGCAACGGACGAGGTAATGGACGGACCAAACTCCATAATATACGAACAGGCGGAGAACAACCTCTACGCTAAGATGGCAGTTCTCGCTCTTACCATGGCTAAGGAGATACCAATATAGCCTAAACCCCTTCTTTGTTTTTGACCCTTACCAAGGTAATTGAAGAATTAAGCTGTAATATGCCTGAGGACTTTCCCAGCCAGAGGCCAGTTGGTTTACCTCCTTCAACAACAACTTCCTCGCTTACCAAGACGTACTCTATCCCATCTGGGAACTGCATGGGTTCCATAAATGTGGCCCTATCCAACACCCTCTTTGGATCGAAGACGACGATGTCAGCCCAGAATCCCTCTTTAAGCATACCCCTATCCTTTAATCCTATCCCTTGGGCTGGAAACGAAGTCATCTTCCTAATGGCCTTCCTCTAACCTCAAAACGCCCCACTCCCTCACATACCTGCCTAAGACCCTTGGGTAAGTTCCGAAGCTCCTTGGATGTGGGGGAGCCTGCTCTCCTATCAGACGATCTAATGCAGAGCTGTCGGTTGATATCATGGAAAGCGGATGTTTAATAACTTCTCTTACGTCCTCCTCCCATATTCTCCTGCTATCCTGATTTCGTCCCTGTACTTGAGGATTAAGTCAAAGAGCGTAGTAAGTTCGCCTTTCCTCTAGATCTAGCGAGATCTATTATTGTTAGACCTATCAACTCCCTGTTTTCGCAGGCTAAGATCACATACTCCAAACCAAACGTCTTTATGGGATTAGTCCAACCAGGAATCCCCCTTTCTACGTCCTCCCTGATTTTCCTCCTTACTTCTGGATCCCTAAGTCTCTCTAAGATTCTCTCAGTTCCTCCCTCCCTTACTCAGGGAGGGAGCCTCGAGCTAAGTCTGCTTATCCCGCGTATGCATAGGAATAGACGTCACAGGTTACGTCAATGCCTTTACCCCTTGCTTCCTCAATCATCCTGAGCGTATACCTAACTTTTCCCCAGTTAGGCCTTCCGGTAACCTTATGTTGGCTTATCTGAACCGAAACTTCTGCTTCCTTTCTATCCTTATCGCCTCTTCTACCGCTTCAACTAGCCTGTAGCTCTCGCTCCTCATGTGTGTGGCATAAATGCCCTTGTGCTTTGAGACCACTTTACAGAGCTCAGCTCTATTATCTCCTCTGTATCAGTATATTTTCCTGGAGCATATTCTAATCCTGTAGAAAGTCCAAAAGCCCCCTCTTCCATTGACTCCTCAACAAAGCCTTCATTTCATCCAATTCATCTTTCGTAGGTGGTCTGTCCTCCACGCCCAAAACACAGCTCCTAACCGTGCTATGCCCAACCAGAAAAGCTACGTTCACTCTCACACCTTTCTCCTCAAATCTCCTTAAGAGATCTCCATAACTTCGCCAATCCCATGAATAATGCTTCAGAACCTCCTCGTTTAAGGAGGGAAAATTCTTCTCTTAAGGACTTGTTCAACGACTTCTGGAGTAGTAGGAGCGAGCGACCATCCGCAGTTACCCACTAATTCGGTGGTTATCCCCTGCACAACTAGGTTAGTGGCTCTCTGGTTGGCGAAAAGCGCCATGTCAGAGTGAGAGTGTACGTTTATGAAGCCAGGAGCGACCACGAGCCCCGTTGCATCTATCTCCACATCACCGGATTCCGCTCCTAGATTCCCAATCTCACTATCTTTCCCTCTGAAATCCCCAGATCCGCTCTAAACCAATGGATTTCCGCTTCCATCTACAATAAACTCGTTCCTAATTATTATGTCGATAATCTAGCTTAGCTTGAATGGGAAAAGATTAAAGGATCCCGTTTGGCAGTCTCACCAATGAACAAGCTTCTCCACCATCGATCTATAAGTGAAGTACGCTGGATCTTCGGAGAACTTCCTAGTCCCGATGAAGGAGAGGATCAAAATTAAGGAAGAAGTGCCCGTGTAACTGAGGTCACCCAACAGGTCACCTAGCGTTACCTGGACGATGATCTCAGCTATCACAGCCGTAGAAAGGACTGGCAACCATTTGGATCCTAGAAGAACGAGCAAAGACGCTCGTCCCGTTGAAGGAAGGAGCAATAAGACATTAAGCGGCAAGACACGATACCTCCTTTCAAGCATCTTTTTAACCAAAAGAGAGGATAGGATCAACGAAACCAAATCGAATAGGGTTATCGTCACCCTAATCTTCCTTTCAACCCCGCAGATCTCATAAAGTTCAGCTCTTACAAGACGGATCAGCTCGTACCTAATTATCAGGAAGGAAGATGCGAGGAACCCAACCGATGTAAGGACTGTGAGTAGAGAAACTTCCAAGGTAGCTTCCTTACCTATCGATAAGGGGAGGGAAGCCAGGTGTAGGAGGAGAAAGGCCAAATGAGATTTGTACCTCCATCCCCTCCCTTCTCCTCTTGAGAAGACCTTACCTATTCCTAAGCCGAAGAAGACCATTTCTTTTCCCCCACCAAACTGAGATAAAGGTTTCTGTAACTGTTTATCATCTCCTCCAACTGGAAGTTCGATAGTACTCTCTCCCTAGCGTTCTTTCCAAGTTTTCTCCTTAGTTCAGCGTCTTTTGCAAGTTTTTCTATGGCTAAAGCAATCTCCTTGGGCTCAGGTCTAACTAGAATTCCTGCATCCCCCAATACCTCAGGAACTCCCCCTACATCGGTTCCGATTATGGGAAGACCCGTCGCCATTGCTTCTAGGAGGGCAAAGGGACATCCTTCCGACCTGCTAGGAAGGACGAATATGTCTGCCTTGCTAAGCGCCTTCTTAACGTCCGTTGTACCTAGAATCTTGAAATACTTGGAGATCCTCAGTTCTCTGATAAGAGAGAGGATTTCTTCCATGTATTTCCTGTCGGATATGGGCCCAATTACCTCAAAATTCAGCTTCATACCTGAGCTAAGGACTAAGGCCGCCGCCCTTGCAAGCAAGTCTATTCCCTTAACCTTGTCAACCCTTGATATCGTTACGACTAGGACCTCCTCACATTCCTCACTATGCGCCTTGGCAGCCTCCACAAAATTTTCCTCAAATCGAGACCAGGATTGGGACCGAAAATCCTTCTGGCTCCCACTGCTTCCTACTCTTGACCTTTTTCCGTACCTCGAGGCATCTATGCCATTTCTTATCAGGAGAAGCTTTTCCCTAGGAACACCTAGCCTAATCTGGTTTCTCATTAGCGATTCCGATACAGAGGCTATGACATCTGCGTAGAGATAATTGGTCTTAACCACCGAATTCATGACTTTCCTAAGCAATTCCTTTAACCAAACCTTTTCTTCAGCTCTCTCTAGCCAGATATCCAGTTCTCTCAGAAAGGAACCATGCTCAGTTATTACTAGGGGGATTCCCCACTTCACCTTTGCTGCGGACCCTACAAGTCCGGCTAGTCCCGCATTTGCGGAATGAATCAGGTCGAAACCCTTGAGTTCACCGCCAAGCATGATAGATTCAAGAATTGGGTGAAATATGCGTGCAAGTCCGTAAGCGAACTCGATGAAGCCCTCCTTGAGATCCAGCTCCTCATAAACGTTCTTTGCCATAAACCAAAACTCTCTAGAACTCAAGAAGGACGTCGGATCTGTCTTAATAGTCGAGCTGACAAGTCTCTCCAATCTAATCCCCTCTCCAAGAAATAACTCCTTTAGAGAACTCGCTACGTCTCTGAAAGCCATTGGATTACCCTTGGTCCTCCACTTCCTGCTGAATAGGACGTGAACCTTTACCTCGATTCCTTTAGGGACCTTAAACATGAAATTCGTTTTCTCACGAGTTGTTATGGTCACTACGGTAAATTCAAAGTCCTTCAACCCCTGAACAAGCTCTTTGACCCATGTGGAGACGCCTCCAATGTCAACAGGAAAACCTCCTTCCTCGACGATGGCGATCTTCGGGGGCAAAAACGCTACACCTTATGAGCAGGTAGAGGGGGGGAGGACATCATACCCACGGTAGGAAGGCTGAACAGTTCACTTTTTAATTTTTTAAGAACCCTAGCTCGTTGTGGGGGAAGAACTGGGGCGAAACGATAGGGTGGCAACGGGATTCTCCTCCCTAGATGAGGCAATAGGAGGGGGTTTACCTAGAGGATTTAACGTCCTCTTAGTGGGCCCTCCTATCTCCAGCAAGGAGATCTTCTCTAAGAAGTTCACGTACACTGGGATCCTACAGGGAGATGCCTGCATATTCACCACTACAAATAGGACAGCTGAGGAGCAGGAGAGGGAATTCTCTGAGCTTAACATGAGCATAGATGAGGCAAAAAGGGATGGGAGGATCGTGTTCATAGATATGTTCTCCAGAACAATCGGACTTGAGACGGAGGAGCTTCCCTATATAAGGAGAGCTTCTAGCATAATGGATCTCTCAGGATACAACGTCATAGTAAGAGATCTCTTGAAGGAGTTCTGGATGAGACATAAGCCAGTTAGGTTCGTGTTTGACACGTTGACAACCCTGTTCACGTACAATAAACCTGAGACCGTTTCCAGATTTTTACATGCCCTTTTTGGAAGGCTTAGGGCAAGCCGGAGCAATGGCCTGTTTCTCTTCGATAAGGAAACCCACCCACAAGAGGTGGAGCATCTCTTAATAACGCTAGTAGATGGGGTACTTGAGATGAAAAAGGAGGGAGGGGGGGATTACATTAGGTACCTAGGCAGGAGAGGAGTATCCTTTACTACCGACTGGCTGAAGTATCAGATGGATTGATCCCTCGTCATCTTCGAGCTTCTGGCCTTTCCGTAAAGAACTTTGAGAAGGAGCATGAGGCTTACCACCAAAATAACGTAGTATATCAGCGTCCCAAAATGTCCTAGACCTCTCATTCCAAGCGAGACCAGAAGCTTTGAAAGGAAGGACAACATTCCGCTCAGAGCCAGTAGAATAAAGGCGATTCTAAACGTTCCATAGCTGAGGAATATATAGCTGGTAGCTGCCCTGAACCTCCTCTCATCGATTGAAACTCTTAATATGAGCAAGAGCTCTAGGAAAACCGCTAACGACAGGATTATCGCAGGTAAGCCTCCTAAGCTGGGAAGATACACCATTATCTCACCTACCAAGCAATTTCCTTATCTTCTCGCTGGCCTTTTCCATCTCAAGGAGTATTAAACCGAGATTCGCCCTAGGATCGGACATCGTGACCAAAAGAGCCTTCTTGCCAGCCCCCATCGCTATTATCTTAGCCTCCCTTCCCTCGACTATTACCCTCTCTGCTACCCCTTTCTTTAGCTCCGAGAAGGCTGTCTCGGCTGCTCCAACCATAGTAGCGGTCATGGCCGCGAATGTCCTTGAGTCTATGTCGCTGGGCATTTCGCAAGCCATAAGAAGCCCGTTTCTCGAGACAATAGCAGAAGCATAAACCTCTCCAGTGGCATTAAGGTCCATAAGGACCTTCTTCAACATATCCCTGAGGGTAAGCTTCCCCTCCATCATATCATCCTCCAAAAATCGTATTTAACAAGATTCTCAAGCCTTCTCTAACTCCCTCACCTGTTGTTGCAACGGTTCCGACGACTGGTACCTCCTCGCCAAAGCCCAGTTTGGCCCTGACCTCTTCAGGGCTTAATGCATTCGGCAGGTCTTGTTTATTTGCAAACACGATGCAGGGAAGTCCATAGGCCCTGGCTTTCCTCAGCATTTCTATGGCTCTAGGAAAAGTCTCGGGCTTGGTGCTATCCACAACCAGTATTACAGCTATGGCCTCGCCTCCTAGTTGCTCCAGGATTGGATCAAACCTCTGTTGCCCCGTGGTACCGAATAGGTCGGCGTAAAATCCCTCGAACTCCACATGTCCGAAGTCCAGGGCAACTGTCGTGGATTCCCTGTCAACGCTCACAGCTCTAGTAGATAAGGCATGAACTACAGAGGTTTTCCCGGCGTGAAACGGCCCAGTAACCAGGATCTTCGGGATGTAGATGCGCACTCCTCCAGGTCTCATGAGTTTGAAGGGAACTCTCTTGCTCTCGACGACCTCCCCTTCAACCTTCCTTACCGTGAATATGTCCCCTATTATCACATTCCTTTCTATGGAGGTTAACTCTATCATGTTCTCGAAGAAATCCTCAATCCTCATCCTTATTTGGCTCTCATATCCCCAATCAGCAAATACACAGAGGAGCGAGGCGTCATAGAGGGTTACGAGCCTGCCCCAATCCTCCAGCTTGTCCAGCACTTCCACCCCGCACTGGTCTAGAGCCGTTGAAAGAGAGTCTATCACTAGAAGAGATCCGCTTTCATGCTCTTCTAAGGCCCTAGCCAACACCGAAGTTATTTCCTCTGGGTTTGTTGGGTCAGAAACCGCATATCTTCCCTCCCCTGATAGACCCATGAAGGGGGTGTAGGCGTCGATGAACGAGAGCCTTCCAATTTCTCTGTACTCCCTCATGTCCCAGCCAAACCTTTCAGCGTCCTCCATGATGGTAAAGATTCTCTTGGTGTTGGTGAAGTATATCACAGAATCCCCTGACTTCAATCTATGGTGGCAGATGTGGTAAGCGAAGAGGGCACCGTTTATGAAGGGAGTGTGGTAGAGGACCGTAGTTGATCCGTCCTCTAGTCCGCCTCTTAACATATCATCAAGGACAGGGATGCCTGTTGACTTCCTCATCTGTGATAAGCTCCCTCAGATAGATATAACTATTCCTCTCCCGTACTGTATTACGAAGGGGTAAGCGTTCAGACTGTGGTTAACTCCTCTCATCTTCCTAACATACAGTTCCCTAGAGAAAACCGTCCCCTCCCTTATTAGACGGAGAACGATAACTCCCGAGGCCAAGAACTCCTCAACTCCATATCTGCTTAGCGTGTTTGTTCCTGTCGGGATCTCAGATGTAGCTATTGTCGTGACGTTAAGCTCCTCCAAGGAATCGAAGAGCTCTTTAAGGTACATCCTTATGACGTTTTGAGTCCTAAGACCTCCTTCCTCCTCCTTTAGGACAAGAGGAGCTATGGGGTCTATCGCAAGCCTTTTCGCGTTCAACTGCTTAATGTGGAGCTTTAGCTCCTCGGCTATGCGCTTGGCACTTATCTCCTTGATGTCAGAGAAGAAGGGGGATATCTCAAGTATCATGAGCTTATTTTGATCTATTAGCTCCTCCAAGTCCCAGCCTATTGAGGCCGCGTCCTCTATTATCCTCTCGGGCTTCTCGTCTATAGTGACGAAGATGCCGCTCTCTCCGAAGTTTCGGGCACCCATGTACAGGAATTGAAGGGCAAAAGTTGTCTTGCACGTCCCGGTCTCGCCAGCCACAAGGTAAATTCTCCCTCTAGGTAGACCTCCCTCTATGAGCTCGTCGAAGCCCTCTATTCCAGTTCTAACCCTCTCAACTAGGCGGCCCTTTCCGATCATCTTAGTTCAAAATCCGGCTTGGTAGAATTAATAAGTATTCTTTATTTTTCTAATTAGTAGCTATTATCATTAAAGGAGGAATCGAAGTGGAGGCCGAGGAGAGCCACTGGTCAATGGGAACTAAACTTGAGAAGGAGGAAAAGTATCAGGAGGCGCTTGAGCACTATCTTAAAGAGGCAGAGATTCAAAAACAAAGGAATAACATCGCAATGGCAGCTTTATCCCTCCTATCTGCCGCAAAATGTGCGTTAAAGGCTGGAGATAACAAGGCCGCGATGACCCTATTTGACTTAGCCGGGGATTCTTACGTGAAGTACGCAGAGTCCACCTCCTCCGTATCCCCAAGGTCCTCTATTTGGGGATATAAGATGGCATCGAAGTGTTACATGTGGGCGAACAAGTTTGAGAAAGCGGAGAAGGCCTTGGAAACGGCAAATTCTATGGAGGAGAAGCTAGAACCATCCGAAGATCTGGGCGCTGGTGTGCCTTTGTTTAGGCCATATAGGAAGAAAGGTGGGAAATAACTGGAGGGATCCCCCTGCTAAGGGTGGTCATGACATCAGAGGGCACTTATCCCTACTTCAGGGGAGGAGTGAGCACTTGGACTCATAATCTCATCAAGAAGCTTCCAGACATAGAATTCTACATAGTTTCAATAGTTCCCAGTCCCTTCTTCAGGATCTCATATGACCTGCCAAGGAACGTGAGGGGCTTAGTGACGATCCCATTATGGGGAGAGGAACAGCCCGGAGAGCACTTCAGCCCCTCATGCCTCTCGGTTCTTAGAAGGGTCATTAGGACAGGAACGAGCGAAGTGGAAGAGGAGTTCATTCCAAGCTTCAAGGACTTCCTAGAAGAGGTTCTCTCCGGGGGAAAGAATCCTAGAAGAATGGGAGAAGCACTTACAGCCATGCGAAAGTTCTTCGAAGATCATGAGTACAAGAAGACCTTTAAGAGCGAAGCTCTCTGGAAGCTATACATCTCAAAACTCGGAGAGGACAAGCTTTACTCCAACATGGAGGTTTCTGAACTAATAGATCTCGCGAGGGTCCTACAGCA
Organism: Thermoproteota archaeon; assembly: GCA_003661265.1. Taxonomy (GTDB): domain Archaea; phylum Korarchaeota; class Korarchaeia; order Korarchaeales; family Korarchaeaceae; genus QMVU01. The sequence continues at coordinate 8,473 of QMVU01000003.1, forward strand.
CTTCCTTAGAGTTCTCATATTTCCGTTTCCTGAAGGAGACGTGTACCACTCCTCAGCCGCTGCCCTTTGTGGAGTTCCAGCAATAGTATCAAAGGTGAAAGAGGACATCCCTTACCTCCTGACGGAACACGGCTTGTACTTCAGAGAGAGAATACTGGACACAGTTAGGTTAGTTAAGAGCCTTCCAGCCAAGATATTCTGGCTAAATCTGTTTCGAGCAATTGTCTTGGCCAATTACAACTATGCTGACAAGATTTCCCCCGTCTGTAGCTTCAACGTAAACTGGGAGAGGGAGTTCGGCATCAAGGAGGGGAAAATCGAGGTGATATACAACGGGATAGATGTGAACAGGTTCAGGCCCTTGAACGTTAGGAGAGACGAGGACGTAAAGCGCATAATCCTCATGGCAAGAGTCGATAAGCTTAAGGGAATAATCGATATGGTTGAGGCCTTCAGCTACGTGAAGGAGGAGGTTAGGAATGCCGTCTGTCAAGTGTTTGGTCCCATAGTGGACAAGGAATATTACGCAGCCTGCATGAGGAAGGTCAAAGAGCTTGGGTTAGAGGACTCCTTCTTATTCATGGGCCCGACCAATCAGCCTGAAGTGGAGTACAACAGAGCCGATGTTGTCGCTCTTCCAAGTATATCTGAGGGGTTCCCCTATGCTGTGGTTGAGGCGATGGCCTGTGGTCGTCTCGTTGTAGCTACAGACGTGGGAGGGGTGAGGGAGGCGCTAGAGGGTTGCGGAATAGTCGTCCCACCTAGACAGCCGAGAGAACTAGGTAAGGCGATTTCGGAAGCCCTTCTAGATGAGGAGATGAGGAAAGAGCTGGGTATGAAGGCTAGGGAGAAAGCTGTGAGGCTGTACTCTGAGGAGAGATTCTTGGCCGACTATCTGCGCTCGTATGTCGAGCTTCTATCTGAGAAGAAGATCGGAGGGATGTCGAAATGACAATAGAAATATTATCCGAGCTAGATAGCTTGGCAATGGCTGTCCTGGAGATAGAAGAGGACATCAAGGACTACATGCAGGTCGCAGCCATACTGGAATCCCTCGGGATCACGAGGGAGATAGCTAGGAGCTACGGGTTTGAAGACGTCTTCTCCCTCTCCAAGGCTGTAATGGAGTTGATAGACTACTACAAATCCAGGCAAGAGACGGTTAGTGAGGAAAAGAGGTCACTTACTGAAAAGCTTAAGGAAGGCGTCGTTCTCTTTCTCTTAGGGCTACTCTCAGGCTCCCCTTGGCTTTTATCCACGATATCCTTCTCTCTAACAGGGGTATCTCTTTATTCCATTGTCAACGCGGACATAAAGGTAGCTACGGTCATAGGCCTTGCTCTCATAGCTAGTCTCCTCGCTACCTCAGGCATACAGTCTGTCTTCATGCGGAAGGTTCTTTTCTACACGTATCAACTTGCTTATGGCGTTGCGCTTAGGTTCTTGACTCTCTATTATCTGATTGGAACTTCTACCGTCATATTTTCCGGAATCTTATTTTACCTCCTGCTTTCCCCGGTCTTTCCTCCGAACCTAACCTCCCTTGGGTTGATTTACTTCTTAGCCCTGTCCATGCTCTGGTTAGCAACGGCCCCTCTTTACGCACTTAAGAAGTACACTGTCCTCTTCTTAGTTTTCGTTATGGCACTTTTCGTGGTTAACGTTGCCCTCTACGAGAGCTCATTGGATTTCGTAAGGGCTCACATCTACGGGATTTTCTTCGGGATTTTAGCTAGCATGATCTACCTTTTCGTCTATATTTATGTCAGGTTCACTTTGATAAGGGCTGTGAGTGAGGAGACTGTTGTTAGGTTACCAAGCCTCTCTCTGACGCTATTGTTGGGAACCCCCTACTTCATCGCATCCGTTTTGTACTTCCTGCTCATCGTGGCCGATCAACTTGTAGTTTGGACGAGGGTAGGAAGTCCCCTTTTGATGGACTTAAACTACGAAACAGGAAAGAACTTGGCCCTTCTCATACTTCCACCGCTCTTCGGCCTCGTTCACTACTTCTTAATCAAGTTGTATAAGCTCATTGAGGAAGGGGGTAGGTCTAGGATCAGGGATCGAATAGAATACTGCAGAACTGTCGTTTCTTTCTATAAGAGGGCTATTTTCTCGGTGATCATAGCCGGTACTTTAATTCTGCTCCTGATATACTTCCTCTCATTAAAAGGAAAGGTAGTTTGGAAAGTTTCTGAGGAGTCCCTCCTAGTTTTAAGGGCGGCGGGAATTGGGAATATCCTCCTTGCTGTTGTGCTGATAAACTCCCTCATATCATTTTACCTCTATAGGCCAAAACTCATGCTCTACTCCCTGCTTCTGGGCTTAATTCTCAACTTGGCCCTTAGTTTCTTGATCTCCCAGAGGTACGGGATATATTACGCCTCGTTAAGCTATCTGCTTGGGTGCTTAGCCTCTGGGGTTGTCTCTTCACTTCAAATAATCAGAAGTTTGAGGAGAATAGATTATTATTACTACACGGCGTTTTAGGGTGATATCTTGGTATTTGGAAGCGTTTTGGTTTCCGGAGGGGCTGGTTTTATAGGTAGTCACATAGTTGAGCTTCTGTTAAGTAGGAATGAAGTAGAGAGGGTTTTGGTCCTAGATAACTTCTTTACCGGAAAGCTTGACAACTTAAAGCCCTTTCTCAAAGACCAAAGGCTGAAAATTGTCAGGGGGGACATAAGGAACAGGGATCTCGTGAAGAAACTCATAAAAGAAGTGGATTTCGTTTTTCATCAAGCTGCTATAGTTTCCGTCCCGCTTTCCATAAAGGAACCAGAGTTAACCAACGATGTTAACGTTAACGGGACGATTAACTTACTTGAGGCAGCTTTAGACTCCGATATCGAGAGGTTCGTCTACGCCTCTTCCTGTGCTATTTACGGAAACCCGGACTCCCTCCCAATTAGGGAGGAGAGCAGGATAGATCCTCTCTCTCCCTATGCTGCATCCAAGTTAGCGGCTGAATCATATTGTAGGGCCTTTTATCAAAGCTACGGCCTCAAGACCGTTTGTCTGAGGTACTTCAACGTTTACGGACCTAGGCAGGCTGGCGGAGCGTATAGCGGAGTGATCTCCATCGTCATGAGACAGATCCTTGAAGGGAAGTCCCTCACGATAAGGGGAGACGGAAGTCAGACCAGGGATTTTGTCTTCGTTAAGGATGTAGCGGAGGCAAACTTGTTAGCCTCTGAAAGAGATGAGGCAGTGGGAAAGGTCTTTAATATAGGAACTGGCAAGGCGATAACCATTAAGGAGCTTGCTGAGATTATATCCAGCATAACAGGAAGAAACACAGGCATTAAGTACGTTCCTATGCTGAAAGGAGAGGTTCTACACAGCGTAGCCGACATCACACTAGCTAGGAGGGTGTTAGGTTATAACCCTAAGTTCACGCTTGAAGAAGGGCTGAGAAGAACGTTCAAGTGGCTTGCGGCAGATGAGGAGTGAAGAGTTAAGAGGTCATGTTTTTCTTAGAGATGTCGGTGTCGAGAAAATATAAAACTCCATGAGAAGACAAGTTTCGGACAAGCTGTCTTTCATTTTGTAGGAATCAGTTCTTCTCTTTTACCTAATTGTAACTCAATGATGTGTCATTATTTAAATGGGAGATCGAGGCAAAAAGAGGTATGAAATCCTCCAGGGTTCCTGGATTCTACAAACTACCTATAGAGGAAAGGGTTAAGATAGTGGAGGAGTTTGCCGATCTAACAGACGAAGAAACTGAACTCCTCCTAAAAGTGGGAAATCTGAAGCTAGATATAGCAGATCGCATGATAGAGAACGTTATAGGGACATGGCCCCTGCCCTTGGGAATTGCAGTCAACTTCAAGATAAACGGGAAGGATTACATGATTCCAATGGCGATAGAAGAGCCTTCTGTGGTCGCTGCTGCAAGTAATGCTGCGAAGATGGCCCGTCCAGGAGGAGGGTTCTTCGCTGAGGCCACAGAACCCATCATGATAGGTCAGGTTCAGCTCGTTGGTGTCAAGGATCCAGAGGAGGCGAAGAGAGTTATACTAGAAAATAAGGATCAGATACTGGAGATCGCAAACGAACAGGACCCGATTTTAGTTAAACTAGGTGGTGGGGCTAAGGACCTTGAGGTAAGGATTCTAGAGACAGAGGTGGGTCCTATGGTTATAACACACCTCCTCGTAGACGTCAGAGATGCCATGGGCGCAAATGCCGTCAACACGATGGCGGAAGCGGTTGCTCCTACAATAGAGAGGCTTACTGGAGGGAGAGTGTATTTGAGGATAATTTCGAACCTGGCTGATAGGAGAATTGCAAGGGCAAGAGCTGTATTCAAGAAGGAGGCAATAGGAGGAGAGGAAGTAGTTGACGGAATAATAGCAGCTTATGCCTTTGCTGCAAACGATCCCTACAGAGCCTGCACACACAATAAGGGGATAATGAACGGGGTCATTGCTTTAGCCAGAGCTACCGGTCAAGACACTAGAGCTCTTGAAGCTGGCGCACACGCTTACGCTGCACGCAGCGGAAGGTACTCTCCCCTATCTAAGTGGTGGAAGAACGAGGATGGAGATCTTGAGGGCTACTTGGAGATGCCGATAGCAGTTGGCACGGTCGGGGGAATAACTAGGGTCCACCCACTGGCAAAGCTATGTCTAAAGATTCTCGGAGTGAAATCAGCAAGAGAGCTAGCTCAGGTAATGGTGTCTGTAGGCTTAGCTCAGAACTTCGCTGCCCTAAGGGCGCTTGCAACAGAGGGCATACAGGCAGGCCACATGAAGCTTCATGCAAGGAACGTGGCAATGGCAGCTGGCGCTAAACCAGAAGAGGTAGACCTGGTAGTTGAGAGGCTGATAAGAGAGAAAAAGATAAGATTAGATAGAGCAAAAGAGATTTTGGAGGAGATAAGGGGCTCATCTGGCTCATGACAAGGAATTGTAGGGCATGAACCTGCTTTCTGAATTGATAAGCTGTTTTTATGAGAGAACCTTAGGGAACAGTAACCTCTCTTGGCCAGGGAGTCCTTAGGTACTCTTCTACTATCCTGCAGGGAACTGAAAGGACAAAGGCCCAACCTCCTAGGTTTCTAGAAAATAACCCTTTCTCAGTGAGCTCTATCCTGTCAGAATAGATTTTGATGTGTCCTAATAGCCTTTGAATGAATAACGACTTACTAAAACCAGTCCTCTTAACGAAATCCCAGAACTCCTCCCCAAACTCTTTCTTAAAACCTTCAAATTTCAGCTCTAAAGCACTTAATCTCTCGGATATCCATCTTATCCCTCTCTCCTCCTTATTAACCTCTCTTATGCCAGCTACAGGCAGTCTGCCCCTAGACAGGCTTTTCACGTACTCTCTAACTGAACAAGTGTTAATGTACTCGCATTTACCTGGAAAACCCATTGCTCCAGGACCAAAGGCCAGCAATGGGCCAGTCATTTCTTTCTCGACAGTGCTATATTCCCAGGGGATCTTGGAAAACGAATAATACCTGACTTGAGTGTAACCTGCCTCCTCAAGGGTGTTAATAGCCTCATAGTACATCTTCTTGAATTCTCTCATGCTTGGTTGCTTCTGAACCCTTCCCTCCATCATCATCCTATACATTGGCCTGTAAGGGACTATTAGCAAAGGATAGACAGTTATCTGGGCTGGTTCAAACTCCAATGCGATCCTAAGGTCCTCAACCCAGTCCTCGACCGTCTGACCTGGAAGCATGTACATCATGTCAATGTTTACCCTTCTAAATCCGGCTCCTTCAAGGTTCTCAATTGCATCTATAGAGTCCTCCACGCTGTGCCTCCTTCCTAGAAGTCTAATGTTTTCCCTAAAGAAGGATTGGACTCCCAAGCTCAATTCATTTACTCCCGCCTCCATCAAGGCATAGATCCTCTCTTCAGTTAGATCCTCTGGATTGGCCTCTATCCCTATGCTAGCTCCTTCTAGATTGAAGCTCTCTCCAAGGGCCTCGATTATCTCCTTGTACTGTTTCGGATCGAGGCAGCTTGGAGTGCCTCCTCCAACATGAACTTCGGTTATTTTGAGCTCTAAGCCCTGCAATAGGTCTCTATAGGTGCTTATTTCAAGCTTAAGGGATCTTAGATAGGATTTCACTAATAAATCATTCCAGAGGTACCTAACATAAGGACAAGCTGGGCAAAGTCCCCTGCAGAAAGGGAAATGGATGTAAATTCCCACCTCCTTTCCAACGAAGCCTTCCCTTAAGAGGTTTTTGATGATCTCCTGGCTTTGTCTCTTGAAAGTAGCCCTGAATGCCTTCCTGAATATTAGGCTTTTTATCCCAAAGGCATCCTTAGTGAGGATCATGTAACACCTTTCTTCAAAGAAAGTAACACTAAAAAA
>QMVU01000004.1 GCA_003661265.1 Thermoproteota archaeon
CCTTGGTTTTAAAACTTCCTCCAGTTTTCACGTTTATAACGCGATTATCGAGCTATTATCTGACTCTTGGGACAAGGAGAGCTTTAGTTTAATAGTATGGTCCTTCCCTGCGCTGACAGATCTTTTACCGGATTACTTCTATGTGACCTATGAGGCCAAAGGCAAGGAAGTGTTGTTGCCGATATCTAAATTAAACGTATCCTCGTATTGGAAGGGACATTTGACTCTCACGGTAGCAATGCCAGATGGTCGGAGCTTCTCATGGGACAGAGGTGAGTGGACGGCTAATGGAACCCTGAAGCTACACGTTGATATCCCAGGGATTAAGCACGTCGATATCTCCTGCAACTTGCCGGTGCATAGATCTTGGTTTAGATACGACTACGGCCTCCAGATGATGAATCCATCCGACAATCTTCCGGTGTCCTGGAATGAATGGTGCTATTTCTTCGGGGACGAGGATTGTTGCGCGAGCTCGTGGATCTCTGACTGCCCAGACTGCCGGATACCCTTATGGGGGTTTGCGCCAGATCCGATTAACCTCATTGTATACCTAATAGGCAGGACTTCAACCGAAAAGGGATATTGCTTTGGGATGTGCGTCACAGCGAGGGACCTCCACAATGGAGAGTTTCAGCTCTGGGTAGGTGGTTCTGAAGACTCCCCAACCCTAGCTCCTCCGGACGAATACCCATTCCTGTATGAGTATTTCGGAAGGCTGCTCTGGAACGGCAGACATTCTGGAAGACACGGCTCCACTCTAAAATCTGCGATCAGAAGGAACCACCTGTGGCAACTAAGCATGGAAACGATCCCTCACATTTTGGACGCGCTTATTCCAGGTGTAATTGAATCAATAAGCCGTATCTTTGAAGAAGGCGTCTTCCAGATGAACGAACTTCTCGAGGAGATAGATGAGTTCAAGTCCGGCGAAGGGGACCCCCCGATCGTTTGCATATACAACGGATTGACGAATGGACACGCACTGCTGGCCTATGACTACGAATATCTTCCGGATGGAAAGATTGCCGTAAAGGTCTACGATCCAAACAAGCCGTTTCACTACCTAGAGACCTCTGATAAGAATAGCACGCTCTACCTAATTCCAGGAGGGGGGATGGTCGACTGGGAGTACGATATGTCAGGAGAAATTTGGCACGGGATAGAGCAGTGGACTCCCTTCATATGGAATCCCTTCGCGGTAGTTCCACTGGACGACCTCAAGGGAAATCCTGATGGAATAGATATTTGCGACATCCCCGAGTTAGGACTGGATCTTCTCTGGGAAGTGTTAGTGGGGTCGGCCCATACTGAGCAGATAAACGACCCAGAAGGAAGGTTCTTCTACATCGAGAGTGGTAAAAGAAATTGGGACCCAGATACTTCTTTGCCTTTCTCCGCGAGGGTCCCTCTGCTTGGCGCCTCAGATGATTCCCCAGAGCTTTACTTCTTGGCCGATAACAACTCCTACTCCTGGACGGTTGTTGGGGACTCGGAGGGCACCTACATGCTAATGGCCCGGATGGCCAACGACACAGTTCTTGGATTCGAGGAGATAGAGACCTCTTCTGGTTCTAAGGACTTTATAGAGACGGATCCTTCCAACCTCAGGGTATCAATATGGCCCCAGGAGAGGAAGGGCTTCTTCCTAAGGTACATAAGGGAGGACGAGGAGAGAAGGTACGTCAGATCATTTTCGCTGAGGTTTCCAGGTTTTCCACAGGAAAACAAACTTGAGGGGATTGCCGATCCTGCTCAGGACTTCCTTCTCATCAGGAACCTAGGTCCAATGGGAGCTACCTACGACCTCCTCATAGACTCCATAAGCGGGGAATCCTACAGGAGGTTCCAGCACGACGGAATACCGATAGCTCCAGGTGAGACCCACAGGATAAAGCCCTCATGGGAAGACCTAGGTAAGGTGATCATTGAGATAGATGAGGACGGCGATGGAACCCCTGACAAGACCTTGGAGCTTGATCAGGCTGTTGAGGGACCTGTTGCTGATGCTGGACCTGATGTTTGTGCTGTAGCAGGCCCAGACGGGCTTGCAAAGGTAACGCTGGATGGAACAGGCTCCTATTCCCCGCAGGGGAGACCACTAGCCTATACCTGGACTGGAGACTTCCTGGAGGGAAACGGAACTGCCCACGGGAGCAAACCCACCCTCACCTTCCCTGTTGGAGTCTGGATGGTTGAGCTAAGGGTTTCTGATGGGGAGAGGACGTCCTTCCCAGACACAGTTCTCGTTAAGGTCGCGCCTCCGGCTGGGAACATGACGGATTCTGATGGAGACGGGATTTCCGATATGTTTGAGGAGGACTTGCTCGGGACGGATCCGAACTCAGCCGACACAGACGGCGACGGGATACCGGACTCTGAGGACAGCATGCCATACCTCAGAGGAGGGAAACCCAAGGAAACTCCGCCTCCTAAGGAAAGAGGACTTCCGATAATCGAGATAATAGAGCAGAACATGTATCTAGCCATAGCTGCGCTGCTTATCTTTGCTGTCCTTATCCTGATCGTCCTGATGAAGCTAACTAGCGGTAAGTAGTGAGTATCTCTCCCCTTCCTCTTTTTTACCTGCTGAGTATTGGATTTCAGTGAGGGTCTCGCGCCGAATCGTTAAGTCGATTGCCCTACTTACCCTTAAACTCTGGTTTTCTCCTCGAAAGGAAGGCATTCAACCCTTCCTTAGCGTCCTCTGTTGAAAAAACAGCGCTAAAAGCGTGCTTCTCCAGCTCCAGTCCTACGTCGAGGGGAACTTGGGATCCTAAGATTAAGGTCCTCTTTATGAGGGCTTGAGCGACAGCAGGCCCCTCAACTATCCTCTCCGCCAAAGCTCTAACCTCATCTCTCAGCTTCTCCTTTGGAACTACTTTGTGGACTAGCCCTATTTCCAAGGCCTTCGAGGCTGGGATCCTCTCCCCAAGCATTAGCAGTTCCATTGCCCTTGAAAGGCCTATTAGCCTGGCCAGCCTCTGGGTGGCCCCCCATCCGGGGATGATCCCAAGCTTAACCTCAGGGCTCCCTAGTTGAGCGTCTTCTGCCGCTATCCTGAAGTCGCAGGCCAAAGCGAGTTCGAAGCCCCCTCCAAGGGCGTATCCGTTTATGGCAGCTATTACTGGAACCCTAAGGCCCTCAATCTTCTTCATTAATTTCTGCCCGATCTCAGAGAACTCCAGAGCACCAAGGGAATCTAGCTTAGACAGCACTTCGAGGTCAGCGCCTGCGCAAAAGGCCTTTTCTCCCTCTCCAGTTATTACAACGCACTTTACCTCCCTGTCCTCATTTATCTCATCCACTAGCTCAGAGAGCTCCTTTAACATGTCAATGTTGAATGCGTTCAACTTATCTGGCCTGTTCAGGTAGATCCAGACTATTCCCCTTTCCCTCTCAACCCTTAAGGTCCTGTAATCAGTATACATAGAACCCTCTCCCCGCCTCCCTACCCAGCCAACCCCTCTTAACGTAATCCTTCAAGATGGGGCAGGGCCTGTATACTTCCTCCTTCCTCTCCGAGAGGAGGAGCTCAAGCTTTCTAATGACTTCCCTTATTCCCATCTCGTCAGCGAGCTCTAGGGGTCCTTTCGGCCACCCAGCTCCCAATTTCATGGCCGTATCTACGTCCTTTACCTCGGCCACCTCATCCATGACTATCCAAGCCGCCTCGTTAACGGCAACTACGAGGAGTTCCGATGCATCGTACCTCTTTTCAAGCTCCCTCGGTATGCTGGGCCTCCCTTCACTCCAGTCGTAGAACCCCTTTCCCGTTTTCCTTCCCAGCTTTCCCTGAGAAATCAGGTCATCCATGATGGGGCAGTACCTAAGCCTGTCCCCATAAGCATCTGATAATGTCCTCATGATCTCTGACAGCACGTCAAGTCCTATGTAGTCTGCCAGCTCGAAAAGTCCCATGGGAAGCCCAGCGCCGTACTTGGCCGCAGCATCGACCTCCTCCTTCTCAGCCCTTCCAAGATGAACGTCCCAAAACGCCTTGCTGAACACGGCCCCAAGAATCCTGTTCACGATGAATCCCCTCTCATCTTTCTTCACGAGCACTGGCGTCTTGCCTAAGGATCTAGCTAGGCGCATGACCTTTTCTATGGTTTCCTCGCTTGTGTAATCTCCCTTGATTACCTCAACCAATGCCATGATCTGGGGAGGGTTGAAGAAGTGCATCCCAGCAACCTTCTCCGGCCTCCTTGTCGTCTTGGAAATCTCGGTTATGCTGAGACTCGATGTGTTCGACGTCAGGATGGCCTCCTCAGGGGCTACCTCGTCTAACTTCTGAAACACGACTTTCTTCAGGTTCATCCTCTCAGGAACAGCCTCTATGGCCAGGTCTATATCGCTCAGATCCTCATACCTCGTTGTAGGCTTTATCCTCGACATAGAGGCTTCTGCTTCCTCCTTTCCTATTTTCCCCTTCTCTACAAGCTTGTTAAGGCTCCATTTTATTTTCTCCATGGCCTTCTCTAGTATCTCATTGCTTATGTCAACCAGGTAAACCTCCAGACCGGACATCGCGCAGATCTGCCCTATTCCATGGCCCATGACCCCAGCCCCAACTACTCCGACCTTCTTAACATCCATCTAACCACCCTGCTCATCCAGAGGCACGAACCTGTAGGTTAAGGAACCATGTTCTTCCTTTGCTAAAAGCCTAACCTTCATGCCAATCGAGATCTCATCTCCTTCAAACCAGGCCAGCACCTTGACGCCTTCCTTCATCCTCGCTACGACTATTGTGTAGGGAGCTTCTCCTGAAAAGCTGGCTGGAGCGGCAGTTATCCTAGTGTAAGTTTCGACAATGCCCTCACCGCTTAACTCGACCCATTCCACGTCGGAACTCAGGCAGAAAGGGCAGATAGCAGAAGGGGGGAATCTGAGCTTCGAGCACTTTCTGCACCTGGTTGCCAGAACCTTCCCCTCCTTCAACCCCTCCCAAAACCTTGCAATCCTAGATATCGGGATCTTGTATACTAAGCTGAGGGTCTTAGATGTGATGAAGGGCTCGCTCATTTTCCTCACCTTCCCAGAATCGTCACATAGCAATACTGCCCCGTTCCCCCCACGTTATGGGCCAGGGCTAAGTACCTCCTCAGGGGGGCCTGCCTATTGGGTTCTACCTCCTCCCTCAACTGCTTTGTGAGCTCAGCTATCATCGAAATCCCTGTGGCTCCAAGCGGGTGTCCCTTAGCCTTTAACCCTCCATCGACGTTCACAGGTATCCTTCCCCCTATCTCGGTCTCTCCTTGCCTTATCAGCTTAGCCCCCTCTCCCTTCTTACAGAAGCCCAAGTCCTCGTAGGCAAGTATCTCCGCTATGGTAAAACAGTCGTGGACTTCTGCTACCTCTATGTCCTTCGGCTCCACCCTGGCCATCTTATACGCTATTTTAGATGCCTCCCTGCTGGATCTCAGTCCGAGGAAATCGGGCCTGTTCCCCATGGTCGAGGTATCCGAGGAAACGCCAACTCCCTTCACCCAGACTGGTGCATCGATCCCAAGTTCCCTGACCTTATCCTTCGAGGCCAAGACTACGGCGGCAGCGCCGTCACTTATGGGGCAGCAATCGTAAAGCTTGAGGGGCCAAGCGATCATCCTGGATGATAAAACGTCCTCGACAGTTATCTCGTTTTGGAACTGGGCCTTAGGGTTTCTTGCTCCATACTTGTGGTTCTTAACCGCTACAAGCGCCAAGTCCTCCTCTGTCGTCCCGAACTTCTTCATGTGGGCCGTAGCGTAAAGGGCGTAATAAGCTGGAAAGGTTAGGCCGAAGTCATGGAACTCCCAGAAGTACGAGCCAGCTCTTCCTAAGATCTCTATCATCGTGGGCGTCTCCACCTCAGTCATCTTCTCCACCCCTAGGGCTACTGCTAGGTCGTACAACCCGGATGAGACCGCCATCCAAGCAGCGTAGAAGGCCGCACTTCCGCTCGCGCAGGCAGCTTCACACCTCATTAGAGCAGCTCCGTGCATTCCAACTTGCTCAGCGGCTATGACAGCAGGGGTAATGTCCTCTGAGCTGAGACCAAAGTTCCCAACTGAGAGGAACTTAACCTCTCGATTTTCTATTCCTGCATCAATAAGGGCTTCCCTGAGGGCATCAACGGCCAACTCAGAGAGACTTGCATCTCTCCTCTTCCCGAACCTCGTCTGGCCTACACCGATCACCGCTACTTCTCTCATCTGGCAGCCATTCCCTCCTCTTCCTACCTCTTAAAAACTATTAGAGGATTAAAGCCGTTCGTAGAAAGGAACTTCGTCAAACTAGGGGATCTACCCAAAATTGGGTCGAATCCGCCGCAGAGGGGAGGCTCCTCCTAACCTCCGCACACCTTTCTTAACGCTTGATTCAGTAGAAGAAAATCCTCCCAGCAGAAATGAGTTTCCTTACATCGTCCACGAACACATCAACCCCTATGACCTTCGGTAGTTTCAACAGGAAGTCCCTCTCAGTTATTATCCCCTGACCATCACCTACTATCAAGTGACCTATCCCATGCCTCCTCATCAAGGCGATGGCCTTCCCTACGTCCTCCAGGGGATCTACTGTTACTATCTCCCTTGGGTTCAAGGCTTGGAGAGGGGTAGCATGAACTTCCTTCACTCTCTTCTCCTTTAGCATGTTAAGCGTCTTCTCGCTTGAGTAAAAGGAGATGAGATCCATTATCGTCAAAATCCCCTTGAGCCCCGTGGCTGTTTTTAGAACCAGCCTCCTTATGTCATTGGATATCATGACCTTCTGTCCCTCTAAGACGGATGCCTGGGGGGGAAGCGTTATCAAGCAGGGAGTCATTATCTCTCCAACTCTTACGTGAGTCTCAACGTCGGAAAATAGGGCCATTAGGTGCTTCTCCGATATGACCCCCACGACCCTCCTGTTCTCATCAACGACTGGAAGAGCTCCTATGTCCCTCTCCATCATTAGATCCACCACATCAACCAGGGAATCGTCAAGCGAGCACCAAGGATATGGAAACATCAGGGAATAGGCTGTCTCCTTCTCTAATGCTGTATAGAGATCCATGTTATAATCTTCAACTACCTTCCTGAACTTCTCTCCTCCTCCCATGAAGTTTATGAGGTATTTGGCGGAGACAACTCCCTCCAGCTTTCCTTCCTCGTCGGCGACTATCGCATGTCTGACCTTCTTCTTATTCATCTCCAGCATTACTTCCAGGAGGCTTGTCTCAAGTTTAACCACGATAGCCGGAGGATATCTACCAACCCTCAGTTCCCTAAGCGTCTTCACGTATCTCCCCCTTATTATTGGATAAAATTTTTACAAGGGCTTTCTCGTGAGACTTAGTGTCCCATACTTTCATTTAACTATTACGTCGCTATGATACAATTCCTAAGGAAGAAGAGAGTTTGCATCCTAAAGACGGTCTCTCTAACGTGCAACTTAAAGGAATTCGGGGAGATTTTGTTTTTAGATGACGTTCAGCCCGTATCATCGTTCCTTGTAGTTGGATTTTTAAGGGAGCAGGGATCGAGGTAGCCCCCGCCAGTAGCCCACCTCAGAAACGTATTAATCTTTTCACCAAAGCATGCACAAGGGGATGCCCGTGGTGGTAAGAGTAGGTTTCGTAAAGCTGGGTAACATAGGTTGCGCCCCCCTCATCGAATTCCTGCTTGATGAGAGGGCGGAGAGGGAGGACATATCAGTAAGGGTCATAGGATGCGGCGCGAAGATGAATCCGGAGGATGCAGAGGAGATAAGCAAGAAGATGCTTGAGTTCAAACCTGACTTCGTCGTGATAACGAGCCCAAATGCCTCCCTGCCAGGACCAACGAAGGCAAGGGAGATATTGGCCCAATCAGTTCCCGTGATAGTGGTTTCAGACCTTCCAGCCAAGAGGATAGTATCGGAGCTTGAAGAAAAGGGAATAGGGTACATAATAGTGGAAGCTGACGCGATGTTAGGGGCTAGGAGGGAGTTCCTAGATCCTATAGAGATGGCCCTATTCAACGCGGACCTGATAAAGGTGCTTTCCATAACCGGGGTGTACAACATATTGTTCGAGAGCATAGACAAGGTTATTGAGGCGATAAAAGAGGGGAAGAAACCGGAGCTACCTAAGATAGTCGTGAAGGCGAAGAAGGCGATAAAGGCAGCGGGCTTCTCGAATCCTTACGCTGCCTCTAAGGCCATGGCCTCCTTCGAGATAGCGAAGAACGTGGCCGACGTCACAGTAACCGCTTGCTTCAAGGAGAAGGATTGGGAGAAGTACACCCTTCTCTGCTCAGCGGCCCATGAGATGATGGCTGAAGCAGCAAAACTTGCCTCAGAAGCTAGAGAAATCGAGAAGAGCGCGGACAAAGTCCTTAGGAAACCCCATTACGACGACGGGACGATACTGATCAAGAGGGCCTTGATAGAAAAGCCCTCAAAGCCTGAATAAAACTTTCCTACCTTTTTCCCTTAGCATTACAGCTAGGAGACCGCCTACTACCAAATTCATGGTTAAGAAGGAGAAGAGGGCTACATATCCTGCCCTATCCAGCAGGTAGCCTCCAAGGCCCGTTCCGAATGAAGCTCCGATGAAGGTGCTGGTATTCTGAACCGCTAGAGCTGAAGCCCTTCTCTTCTCTGGAACGATCTGCGAAGTTAAAGATATCATAGGAGCTGGTATCATGGCGTTGACGAAGCCAAAAAGGAGAAGGAGTGGAAGTATCGTCCTATGCGTTGAGAAGTAGGTTAACGCCATCAGGATGGCTGAGGCAAGGGTTATTGAAGAGACCAGAGCCCCCTTATCGAATTTATCTGCAACTACCCCTCCAAAAACGTTTCCCAAGAAACCGACTGCTGGGATCAGACTGGAGAGAACTGCAGCTATCTCTATGGATAGGCCTCTCTCCCTTACTAGGAAAAGGGGGAGAAAGGTGGTGAGTCCCATGGACGAAGCCATGCCTAGAAATGGAACTATGCAGGCGACGAGAAACTTAGGGGAGAAAAATCCTCCGACGATCTTCTGCCCCTTCTCCCCTTTGTAGTCTTCCTTCAGGACTAGGAAGAAGGCTAGGGCCACTAGAAAACCTGGCAATGCGAGTGCTATGAAGGCAAATCTCCAACCGGCGAGCAAAGCTAGCGGAACTGAGACCAATGGGGCTATGGCCGTTCCTATCGATGTTCCAGACATGAAAAGCCCTATAGCCTTTCCCCTCCTCTCAGCCGGGAAGGCACTTGAAATAGTTGCCGTTATGGGAGGGAAATAAGTCCCAGCGAAGAGGCCGAACAATATTCTAAGCATGAGGAACTGCTCGAAGCTCCTCGATAGCCCAATTAGTAGGGTGGTCAGGGAGAACACGGCTATCCCAAGGGAGACCACCTTGCGAGCACCGTACTTATCGCTGAGATAGCCCGCAGGTATCTGGGCTATCGCATAGCTGATCATGAAGCCAGACATCAGGAGCCCAGCCTGGGTGTTGCTTATCCCGAG
This sequence comes from Thermoproteota archaeon, assembly GCA_003661265.1. GTDB lineage: Archaea > Korarchaeota > Korarchaeia > Korarchaeales > Korarchaeaceae > QMVU01. The sequence continues at coordinate 9,455 of QMVU01000004.1, forward strand.
GTCGTCCACTATCATCGGGAGGAGAGGAGGAACCATCATCCTGTGGATGTAGCTTATTATCCAACCAGCCAGACCAAGAGCCAGTAAGACCACGCCTTTCCTCATTAACATCAGCTCCCTCTATTGCCTCTCCTTACTTTCAGGATCACCAAGGGGCGATGCTTGACTTGCTCCAACATCTCCCAGCTTACGCCTGTAAGAGATGTGCCGAACCTCTCAGCCATGTCCCAGACGGTGGGGCCAGCCCCGTGACCACGAACTCTGTCAGCTATCTCAGCCATGTCTAACATCTCCTCAACACTCGTCTTGAGCCCGCTTACTGCTATGGGGGTGGATCTCCTCTTAAGGTTGAGGAGCCTCCCCATCACGTATGCGATCGGGCCTAAGTTCGCGATCCCTCTAATGAGGCTCCCTCTTGGGGCTAAATGGAATGATTTGAGGGAATAGGTCTTGTCGCTGTCTGTTATCATGACGGCGACCCTTTTTCCCGTCCTCCTTAGTATTTCAGCCCTTATCTCATCAGCTACCTTGTCTGCGTCCCTCAAGGGGAGGGAAACGAAGGAGTAAGCGACGTTCGATCCGTCTATACCCCCTTCAGATCCGTGCCTTAGAGCTGAGAGGAAGCCAACCTCGTTTATGCAGACCTGCTTGTGCCTGGCTCCCTCCAGCAGGGGGTAATTCCTAAACCTAATGATATTTTCCCTCTTCATGTGTAGGAGGGGGCCCAACAGATATCCCCAGATAACCCTCATCCAAAAGAGGGCCAGAAAATAGGCCAAAAATCCCGGCTTAACTTTGCTCTCATCAACTAGGTTGCCAAGAGCGACCGACAAGGCCTTCTCGGAGATCACCAGGATGTCGCCGTCGTCTAGCTTTCCTTCCACCGCGGATAAGATCTCCTCAACGTAGTCGGTCTTAGGCCTCCAGTACTTAGTTCTGATGGCCTTGGCCCTGAATTTCCCCGATCTCATAGTACTCGCCGTATCTCAGCTTTAAGCGAAAGCCTCTCATCACAATGACTTCTTGGGATTACTTTCTCCTGGAGAACTCCTCTATCATGGAGTCCCCTATGGACTTGACCTTCTCCCAAGCCTCCACCAATTCCTCACCGCAGCCCTTACCTCCCCTGCACCTCTCGTAGATCTCCAGAAATCTGAGGAAATTCCCCAAGATCTTGTGTCTATGTACCTTCAGAACCTCAGAGTCGACGTTAACCTCCCTTATCAGAGCGCCTCCTACGGAAACGGAATCCCCAAGTATGTCGATGAGTATTAGCTCTCCATCCTTATACGTGGTTCTAATAATGTCCCTGGCAACCTGGTTCTCCTTACCATCCTCATACAGGATTACCGTGAATTCGCACATCTCAAGCTGATTATCGTAAGATTTGATAAACCTTCCCTTAAGGAACCTAAAGCAGTCGGGCTATCCCTCCCTCCCCCAACCCTCCACCCGTAACTCCAAGCCATGAAAAATCTTAAATTATTCAATAAGAGCGAATTGGTGGAAATGGAAAGGCTTAAGTCTTTAGATCCGGAATTGAAGCGCTTTCTGGTAAATCTCGGATCAGAACAGAGATCCTCGTTAAAATGGGACTTACTCGGATACCTCCTCACGTTAAAGCCGAAGGCCTGTGCTGGAGCCCCTATAGAAAGCGTGAAACTCATGCTGCTGTTCTGGAAATACGACCTTCTGGAGAGTGATGAAGGGCTTGGAACATTGATAGAGATATGCAAGGCCCTGGATCCGGGGAAAACAGCTGAAATTTTGGAGAAGAACGGTTTGCATGAGTTAGCTGAGAGGATGAAGGGAGGGTAGATGGGCTATGGTGAGGTTCGGCATCGAGTTTATCCCCCAGGAGCCCTTCTGGAGAACCGTATTTTACGTAGCTCAGGCTGAAAAAGGAGGTTTTGACAACACCTGGATAACGGATCACTTCATGAACAGGAATCCCTACACGACGATGGCCGCTATAGCCCTCTACACGGAGAGGATAACCATGGGAGTGGGTGTAACGAACCCATACCTGGTTAACCCGGTTGTAACAGCTCAAAACATAGCATCTCTGAGCGAAATGGCCCCGAACAGGGTCATATTGGGGATAGGAGCTGGCGACAAGACCACTCTAGGCCTACTGGGTGTTGAGATGAGCTTACCTGTGAGGGCGGTGAGGGAGTGCGTTGAGATAACAAGGACCCTCCTCTCAGGGGAGAAAATCAAGAATTACGAGGGCAAGATATTCAAGATTCAGAAGGCTAAGCTTGCCTTCAAGCCAGCTGGCAGGGTACCAATATACGTGGGAGCACAAGGCCCGATGATGCTAAGGTTAGCCGCGAAGATAGGTGATGGTGTCCTGATAAACGCGTCTCATCCAGATGATGTTAAGGAAGCAATATCTCACCTTAAGAAGGGAGCGGAGAAAGCAGGCAGAGACCTGAGCGGCTTCGATGTCGTCGTCTATACCTCCTTCTCGACCCACAAGGACAGGGAGAAAGCTAGGAAAGCGACCCTCCCTGTAGTCGCATTCATAGTGGCGGGATGTCCTCCAAAGATCCTGGAGAAGCATGGAATATCACTGGAAAAGGCTGAGCAGCTGAAGAAGGCCCTTAACGAAGGCAAGTGGGACGTCGCATTCTCCAGCGTGACCGACGAGATGATAGAGGCCTTCTCAATATGCGGAACTCCGGAGGAGTGCTCAGAGAAGATAGCGAAGATGTTCGAGCTTGGAGTAACTCAGTTTGTCGTGGGCTCCCCAATAGGTCCTAAAGTTTACAAGGCTATAGAGACGATAAGCAAGGAGATAATACCGAGATTCAAGGAAAAATAAGTGAGTTGGCTCTTACACCTCCAAGAGCTCATCTATGAACCTTAGGTACCATTTCAACTCCCTCTCGTTGACAATGTGGAGCTGAACAGGGACTTCAAGTCCGATCTCTCTTATTACCTCAACCTTTAGCTTAAGGGCTTCCTCCCTATTCAGATTGCAGACTACGAGGATATCTATGTCGCTACAGGCAGTCACCTTCCCACTGAGGACAGAGCCGAAGACATATATCCTTGCATCGCACCTCCGAAGCACTAATTTCTTAACCCTTTCAGCGATTTCTCTGTACCTTCTTAAGAGCGCTAGATCCTTTTTTCCCTCCTTCACGTACAACTTAAACACTCTCCAGCTCCTCCCTGAATCTCTCCGCGAAGGAAATTAATTCCTCTACCTCTCTCCTCTCATACCTCCTCGGAAGGTACCTTGCAGCTATGTATGCGTCTTCAAGCCTCGTGAGGAACATGATCTCCCTATCTATGAATGATAGGAGATTAATTTCAGTAACCTCGTCCAGGAGCCTTAATAGCCTCACTAACGAGTGAGTTCTGGGGTAGGTTCCTGTTCTCACAAGAAGTTTGTATTTGACGAATAACTGACAGAACTGCTCAATGCAAAAGGCGGCTATATCATAATCTCCCTCTTCAAAGAGTCTTCTTGCATTTCTCAAGAATGAATAAGCTCTTTCCCTGATTATCTCTGCCTCTTCGCTTGACAACGTTATTGCAGGACAATCTGCATATTTAAGCTTTGAATCGAGTCACTACCTACTAATCTGCCTGCTGAAGGGTTCTCCAGAACTAATCTGAGCGAACTTACGTTAGCGGAAGCTCCTTCTCAAGCCTCTTCTTCTTTAGGGAGATGAACTTTAGGATGAAGGACTTTGAGTCTTCGCTTAACTCCCTAACCTCTAGGAGACCGGAGGTAACAGCCCTATCCAACAGATCCTTAGCTTCCTGACTCCTGACTATGATCGTTGACCAGCCCTCATCGGATCCTATGCTTCCAACCGACAGGTCCGCAGATTCTGCAGCAAAATCGCCGCAGAAGTGGCAGGATCTCCTGGCGTATTCCTTAGTCTCCTTGATTTTGATCCCATGAATCCCGCCATCTCTAAGCTTCACGGAGAACTTCCCGTGCTTTATCTCAGATCTTATGACGGAGGAGGGATCTACGCTCATCTTATCCCTCAGCATCTCACAGAACTTGGTATATGGATAGCTTTCCGTGCAGAAGAGGCCGATGACCAGTTTAATGGGTCTAGCATATCTAGGAGCTTTCTTCCTCATGAATTGGATGGCCCTCACCTGACATGGTACACCCACGACGGCTACGGACTCGTACTTGTCAACGACCTGCCTTAACGCAGAGAGGCTTGGACATGAAACGTACTTAGACCCAGCGGATGAGATCAAGTCCTGCTCAGTTAAAGCTACCATGGGCTCCGGCCTCAGCGGTTCTTCGCTGAACTTGCATACGACTGCCGCTTCTATCATGCCCTCCCTCAAGGCTTGAATGAGCAACGTCGTGACGACTCCCCCATCCTGGGCAACCCTTGCTACATCTTCCATCAGGCTCCTTCCTGTGTAATAAGCTATGACTGGACCTTCTTCAACTCCCCTATTCATCACTGGGCAAACGAAGGTGCACAGCTTGCACTCAATGCACTTCTCAGAATCATAGAGGGGCTCATCTGCGTCTGGAGTGACAGCCTCTTTCGGACATACCGTTATACAAGCCCCACAGTACGCACAAAGACCGGACTCTATGATCCTGCCAACAGACTTTAGCTCCATCAGGGCAGCCCATAACGTGAACAATTTAAGGGTTCCCAGAGCGAGGGAGACTCCAAGTTCATCGTAAACGGCATCTAACTAGGCTCTATGAACTTCAGCTTAGTAAACCAATCCTCCTAGCGATATTCTCAGCTGCCTTCAGCGCCGGAGAATCCATTGGAAGCTCAAGAATGGGCCTTCCCTCGATGTTAAACTTGACAACGTTAGGATCTGTTGGGATGGAGCCAGCGAAACCCACACCCATCTCTTTAGCCTTCTCCTCGAGCATAGGGACAAGTTCCTCCGGAAACCTGTTCCCTACCAGATATATCTCCTTAACCTCTATGTGAACCTCATGTGCAAGCTCCTTTATCCTCTCAGCCGTCTTGAACCCCATCTTAGATGGGTCTGTGACGATAAGCAAGATGTCCACATCCCTATCCGTCCTCCTGCTTAGGTGCTCCAGCCCAGCCTCCATGTCCATGATGGTGACGTCATAGTTCCCGGTAATAGCATCCAGTATCCTCGTGAGGACGCTATTCACGTAGCAGTAACATCCCTCTCCCTCCGTTCTCCCCATTACCAACAGGTCATACTCAGGGAGCTCGACTAACGTCTCGAAGACCCAAGCTTCAAGTAAATCAGCTTTAGAGATTCCAATAGGAAGAGATCCTTTCTCTATCTTTTTCTTTAGCTCAGTTGCCACGATTCCA
>QMVU01000005.1 GCA_003661265.1 Thermoproteota archaeon
CCCCGGCGCCAGTTGGGCCGGTGGTCTAGTGGCTATGACGCCGCCCTTACGAGGCGGAGGTCGAGGGTTCGATTCCCTCCCGGCCCACTAGGAATTTATGTAAAAAATGGGTGGTGTTGAATGGCGAGATATTCCATCGAGAAATTAGCGCACAAAACCGTTGTTACCGATAAGGGAGCGGTAATAGGTAAGGTAGTCGACTTGATATGCGACGAGCTATCTGGAAAAATGTTATCAATAATAGTTGAGGAGATGAGGGGATCGGAGAAAGCAATAACAAGACTTCTCATGAGGGATTCTGAAGGGAATCTTCTGCTCCCATACACCACAGTTAGTAGCATTGGAGACATGGTTGTCGTGAGTGAGAAGTTGCTACAAGTATATGTAGCTACAAAAAGAGGAAGTTAGCTTTCAAAAGCTCTTCTATTGGTTATTATAGCGTTAATCTCAGAGAAAATTAGTTTAGTGCATATCGCAGAAAGTAGTACTATTTTGTGAATCTCACCCAGATCGTTGTACGTTATTCTGATGTCATTGACCATCCTGAAGGCAGTTTTCCATAAGGGCGATTCCCTCGTCCACAGGAGTGAATCTAAAAATGACATGAATTGCTTGTTTATTTCCAATTTATTTCTAAGTATTTCCTCTGAGTGCATGTTTTTTTCAAATATCCTCGCAATTTGGCGTTTAATTCTATTGTGACGGAAGAGGATTATTGGGAGGTTATTAGGAGGAGAGAGCATTCTCAAACACAATAATCCGACCATGCCCTCCTTAAGGAGCTTCCTCTTAGGAAAGTTTAAGAGTTCATGAGTCTCTGCGGTTAGATGATGGAGCTACAATTAAAGATAAATAAGGTTGAATTTGATAGAGTACAAGCAATTCACCGTTACTACATGGGTAGTGACATTGCTGATGTTATCATAGAACTTCCAAGAACTTTCAAGAAATTAACTACGGGATCAGAGGGCAGAATTTTCCTATTAAGACCTGAAGACGCGGAAACCAGATGTGAGAATGGACTCTTATTGCTCGGCAGAGTTCTGTCCCTTAAGGACGAAAAGGAAGCCATCTTATCATTTGGAGGACTGATTGTCAAAATAACCCTGAAAGAAGGGACTCTTCCTGCTATTTCAGAGGGATCAGCCATCTGCTTGTGCGTGACCGGATTTGAGACTTAGTAAAAAACTTTTTTAGGGCCTCCCTATGTCCTAACAGTTAATCAGAATTATTCTTTAGGTCCTATAAGCACAAAAGTAGCTCTTGTTACATAGTACGATGTTACAATGAATTTGAGATGCACTAATTGCGGTGGGGTACTTGTTTGGCTTTATGATCATGTGGCATGCAAGAGATGTGGGCGAGTTTACACGTTTCACGAATTTATGTGCAATGAGTTCGCTGGAAACTATGGGATAATTAAAGAGGACGTTCATAGACTTGTAAGAAAGCTTGGAGAAGAGGTTAAAGCCCCATACAGGATACAAAGGAAAGCTTCCAATATCTTAGGCAGGTTTTTGTGTAAAAGCAGGGTAAGAACCAGGAATAAGATCTACTATGCGGCAGCGGCATTAGTACTTGCTTCGAGAAGCGATAATCATGTTATAACCATTAAAGATATTAGAGCTGTCCTCGAGTCACTAGGTTGCTCCTGTGGGGAGCAGACAATCATAAGAAAAATGAATGAAATTGAAAGAGCCCTTGGAATTAAAGGAAGAGGTGCGGAGTATGAGGCTTATATAGCTTATGTACTCAGGAAATTGGGAGAAGAGGGTTTACTTGATAAGGGGACTCATCTTAAATCCCATCTCCCAAATCACTATGATAGAATTCAATTAAGAGCCCTTAAAATGATTAAGCTGCTACAATCAAGCGAATCTGCAAGATTCAATCTCTTAGGTAAAAGTCCGCTGGTAGTGTCGGCTGCTGCAGTATACATCGCTGCAAAGCAACTAGGTCTGAGGAGGATAACTCAAAAAGCGATTGCAAGCGCTATAAATACCCATAAAACAGTCATTAGGAAGAGAGCTAAAATGCTAGCTTTACTGCTGAACCAAGAAATCCTCTCAAAGAGGAGAAGGATAGTAAATGTTAGGTAACAAAAAGATGGTTAACTCCCTCCCGTTCTTCCTCTTAGTAACCCTGATTTTCTACGAAATATATAAGAGAGTTCTTCCCGTTTTTAGAGAGTTCAAAATTGAAATTATCACCCCGGTTATGTTCATTCTGATTTTAACCTTCGTTTTGATTGCAACAATTAAGTTCCTTAATTCTAAAGGAGCAATCAGAGATTACAGCCCAGATACAGTTCTGTACACGCGAGATAAGGTGTTAATTCAGTACGAAGGGAAGCAAATTCTAATAAAAGTTTTAAAACTAATTCCACTTGAAAACGCAGAATTAGAAGTAAAGTTTTCAGAGATAGCGGAATTATTGGCCCACATGGGGATTAATTCCTCTCTAGCTATAATTTGCTCGCCAAAAAAGCAACCTAAATATCGGATGGCCTTTCATAAAAGCAGCACTAAAGAGGAATTAGAAGTTTCTCAAAGCAGAGTTATCTTCTTATGGGTAGAAGAGGAAAGAGGCGTATCTAAGGCTACAAAAGCGATGTTAGATCGGGCGGAAAATACAATAAGGGCAAAATTAGGGGAGAGTTGGGAGATAGAGTCCATAAAAACCCCCAATTTAAGGGAATTCTTGAACAATTTTCTTTTTCGCTTCCAGTTAGCTCTAGCATATACTGGCCTTCAGAAAACTACCTCGAGTGATTTAATAGATTCCCTACACGTGGAATTAGGTAAGAAATTTAATGGTTCAACTGTCAGACTGAGCTTAAGAGATCTATCCCATCACATCGCTATTCTAGGAAGAACGGGCTCCGGCAAAACGACAACCTCCAAGTTTCTTATATCAAAAATATGGGAGATCGGGGTTCCCGTTCTCATTTTTGACTACGAGAATGAGTATAGGGATCTTATCCTCTTGCTTGGAGGAAGGATCTTATCTCCCTCCTCACATCCATATATGGCTCCAGCCTCAATTAACGTATTACAGGATATTCAGGATGAAACAGGATTAGATGAGATCATTGAGATTTTCGAGATTATCTTTGGGTTAACCCAACCACAAGTATACCTCTTACTAAAAGGCCTTTTGCGTCTAAGAGAACAGGCGAGGGAGCAAGAGGCTCCTACGCTTATAGATTTATATGGCGAAATAGCCTCCTTGGCAGTTGTTAGTGAAACAGAACAAGAGAGTAAAAGAGCTCTCTTAAGAAGGATATATCCCTTGATTCAAGGAGAGGCTAGGAGGGTATTGTGTAAAGAAAGCTTACCAAGTATGGAAGAGCTCATGAGTAGTCTGATCAGCATTGAATTAAAAGGCATAGCCACCCAAGGTGTAAGAGAAATATTTGTATTCACCTTACTGAGAAGGATTTATAGTTACAATAAGCAAAGAGGAAGAACAAATGGAATAAGACATGTAACAGTAATAGAGGAAGCCGAGAAGGTTCTACCGAGATTGACAGATCAAAGCGGATTGACTATTGGGGATAGAATCCTTTCTGAATTAAGGAAATATGGGGAAGGATTCATTGTTATTTCCCAGTCTCCCTCAAATCTATCTCCGCATATCATTAGAAATGCTTCCACCAAGATTATACATGCGTTGGGATCCTCGCAGGACATATCCATCATTAATAGTTTGCTTGGATCCTCCAGAAAAGCCGTTGGGCAGATCGCTCATCAAATTCACCGTTTAAAAACGGGTGAATGCTTCGTTATGCTAAGAGATTCATCGGAGCTTCCAAGGATAAGAATAAGGCCAGAATATCTACCTCCCGAGCTTGGAGAGGAAGATATTGCTTATTTACTTTCGCTTGCACCTAGATTCTACCGGAAGTGGAGGTCAGAAGTTTTGAGATCCATGCCGCCCTGAACGACCAGTTCGCCTGCTTCCAGTCTATTTCATCATGATATTTTTTTGACAGAATTCTATTTAAGATTTCATTAGCTACCGTATTTACGTCTTTGCATGATGTATCTATAACTATTATCTTGCTCTTATCAAAGATTTTAAATACATCGATCAAAATCTGGTTCAAGAACTCGGAAACGGCGTTCTCAATCGACTTTTGTAGGGAAGCTCCCTTAGATATGTTCCTGTTTAATAGGAGAAGGGGATCACACGTCAGCACGATTACAAGGTCTATATCTAGACCTTGAAGCGCGTTCAGTAGATGTGTATCTATTATACATGTGACTCCTTTGCGTTTATTTTCTCTTATCACCTTTCGTAACTCATCTCTTAGTGAATTTTCATCTACTATATATGTATCCCTGTACTCATCGTATTCTGAGAAAAGTTTTCTTCTGATTACCATAGTTCCTACGTTTATAACGTTTCCTCTTAAGAGGATTGCGAGTTTTCTAGAAACACTAGTTTTTCCTACTCCCGGAGTTCCAGTTATGCATATAGTGAGGTTCTGCCTAATGTTTAATGACCTCTCCACAGGTGGTTCTCACATCAGTTTTAAATAAGAAGTGTGCTAAAGAGAACATGCTCCGGTGGTGTAGTCCGGTCAAGCATAGGGGCCTCTCGAGCCCCAGACCCGGGTTCAAATCCCGGCCGGAGCACTCCTTCCTCATTATTTTCCACTAACAAACGTTTCTAATAGTTCGGAGGACCAAAAACGGTAACAATTGGATCAAATGCGAAGTGCTTTACTAATAGTAAATAGACACACACAACCAAAATCGTTGCTGCTATAAGCTGGATTGGTCTCTTATTGTAAATGGGGATGAAGAAGAACAGTCCGTTAATTAGTGCAAAAAACATGTAGTAAAAAAGTAGAATTCTTTCCCTAGCCAACATCCATTGTAAGAACACCCAAACGGAGAACTCTGCTATTAGAAATGCGGTCAGAAAAGACATAAAGCCCAGTATTACTCCATAAAGCACCTCTAATAATATGAATTTTGCTTTATAAGGAAGTTTTACTCTTGGAGTAACTCTCCTCCCCCTGCGTTTCCAAGTTTTGAAACTCAACACAATTCACCACAAACTAGTGTTCCAATATCCTGACCATTAATTGCTTTAAGGATGTTTTTAGGGTCTTTGCCATGCACTATTCGGCAAGGTATGTTGCTCCTCTCTAAAATCTTTAAAGCTATCGGGTCGATCAGCTGGTATGTGCCAGGATCATAAGAATACTCCGCAATTATCCTTCTGGCTTGCGAATATGTGATTCTTGGAATTAACTTGGCACCCTTTTCGCTTGGATGTTTATCATAAATACCATCGGTTGACGTCGTTTTTATCATGAGATCGGAACCTATGTACTCCGAAATTAACGCAGCAACAGCATCTGTAGATTGCCCAGGATTCATACCCCCGCAAACAACTATTTTTCCCGTAAGAAAAGCCGATACATAGTCTCTGTAGGTTATAGGTGGATAGGGATAAGCTCTGTCTCCTAAAGCTGAAATTAGGAGATACGCATTTACCCTCGTACACAAGATACCTACGTCATCAAGAATTGACTTAGAAGCTCCTAAAGATTTGGCTAAGTTTATGTAGTTTCTTGCAAGTTTCCCGCCACCAGCTACTACTGCAATTTCATGACCTCTCTTGTCTGCTTCCAATATAGTCTTCGCGTACATATCGAGGATCATTTTACCCTTTTGAACTACCTCATCGAAGACATATCCTCCTATCAGTAACGTAACTTTCAAGAGCTCACCTCGCAGGGAATAACCTGATTGGCTTATCCAGCCTAGACAACAAAACTATTCCGCTTTCGGGGGCCTCTGAAAGTATTTTATATCCCGTTTCCTCGGCTAATCTCTTAGCAAACTCCTTGATCTCGGAGTGAGATGGGCTTGCATCTCTAGGAAGTCTCCTACGGGAGTACCCTACGTATGTGTAGGATTTTGGCTCCACATATGTTGGATTGTATTTGTTAACAAGCTTTGCATATCCCTCTGGATTAGACATGTTGAGTCCCCTCACAAGTGTTATCCTCATTACAGTTGGACATGAAAAAGATTGCAGCAATTCGAGGGATTTCAAAAGTCTCTGCCATGCATCGGGCCATAAAGGCCTTGCAACTCTCTTATACAGTTTTTCCTCCCAAGCTGGGACTGTTATGTAGAGTTGACTTGGTTCCGTTGATAGGTTCTCCAATCTCTCCGGCAGAGTACCGTTCGTGACTATGAATGTGGTCATTCCCCTCTTCTTATAAGCCGAAACAAGCTCTCCTAGAAAAGGATATAGAGTTGGCTCTCCTGTTAGTGAGATGGCTGCATGAGCTGGGATCTCCGCTTCATAAAGCCACTCCCTATTGAACACCTTTACCCCTTTGTACCCCTGTACGAGCATCCTGTGAACTCTTATGCTCTCTTTAGCTATCTCCTCTGGATCATCCCATAATTCGTCAGGATCAGGAACCTCCTTCCAGCGGAACCTTGGAGGAACGTCGCTCGCATTTAATCTCCAGCAGTATATGCATTGAGAGTTGCAAAAAGAAGCTGTTGGAGTCATTTGAAGGCATCTCCAAGTAGGTATTCCATAGAATTTGTGTTTGTAACATGTACGGCCCTTCATTAAGGCCTCTCTAAACCAATGACATGGCTTAACAGCCGAGTGGTTTAGTATTATTTTATACCCTTGTCTCTCTAGCATTCGTCTAGCATACTCTTGTATCGTAACTCTTTTTGGCAAACCTATCCTAGGAGAGATAAGCTGTTTCTGATTTAAAAGACTTAATAAGCCTTGATTGCTCAGATGAAGGATGTGTTCTCCAGAAGAGAGAAGAGATGTTGTTAATGAAATCTTCAAACGCATAAAAAGTAGGTTAGACGAGTTAGATGAAATTAGACATCAATTACTTACTGATCAAAGGGATTTACTGTCCTCTTGTAGGAAAGCAATGAACTTCATCCACTCAGGCAATGTTTCAGAGGCTAAAAAAATAGTAACTGAAGTTAGAAAGAGGATTCAGAAAGTGAAGCATATTAGCTCAGATGCTGAGATGTTTTGTCTGATTAGCAATATTTTGAGGCCTGTAAAGCAGGAACTAGTTGAGGTTGAAGTTTTGCTTTCGATAATTGAGTGTCAAAAAGTACCTAGCCCAGAGGATTTAGGTGTTGATGTAATTAGTTATACTCTGGGCCTCGCGGATGTGATAGGTGAATTAAGAAGAGAGGTACTAATTGCCATCGGCAAAAACAACTTAAGTTTGGCACGGCAGTTCTTAGAATGGATGAGATTGCTGTTTGAAGAAATTTCACAATTAACGTATCCTGATTCCTTAATTCCAATAAGACATAAAACAGATGTAGGAAGATCCTTGCTTGATAGAACTCTTTCAGAATTCTTATTTTATAAGAGAAGTAGTTTTCTATTAAAATAAGAGCGTGCAGGCCTGGTGAAAATAAATGACCAGCAGGGCTGCTGGGGCAAAAGCAAGAACTCAATACCTCTTAATTGAGCTTGTCAGGCTTTCAGGTCATGTGCGTCCAGTAAGTAGCAGGGTTCTAGCTAGAAAATTAGGTATATCAAAGGCTACAATGAGTAGATGGCTTCGCGAGGCTTATGATTCCAATTATATCTCAATAGAAAGAGGGAAAAGGGGGGAATACTTAGTTAAGCTAAATGACAAGGGATACAGTGCTCTTCGCGGAATCTATAGCATTCTGGATTCCGTGTTCTCTGTTCGCTCGCTCGAAGGGAGGCTCATTATTAAGGGACGGGTGTTTACCGGAATGGGGGAAGGGGCATACTATGTGACCCGTAAAGGATATCTAAAGGCTTTTGAGGAGCTTCTGGGAAAACCTCCTTTCCCAGGAACATTGAACTTGAGGATAAGTTCCTCTCAAGATGTGGAAACTGTCCGTAAGTGGAGGATTTCCTGCCCTACAGCTGTCTATATACCTGGATTTAAGGAAGAAGGCAGGACTTTCGGTTTTGTAATCGCCCTTCCTGTTATAATCAACAACGTTTCGTTTTGTTACGCTATATACGCTGAGAGACGTCATTACGGAGACGAAATTTTGGAAATAATAAGCGATAGAAATCTTAGAGAGGAACTGGGCCTAAGGGATGGAGATGTATTAACTGTACAACTATTACTCGAAAGACCAGTCTCTAAAGGGAAATAGTGGGCCGGGAGGGAATCGAACCCTCGACCTCCGCCTCGTCAAGGCGGCGTCATAGCCACTAGACTACCGGCCCCTTTGTGGATATTCTAGTGAGCAACTTAATAATATTACTGAGTGGGATAAAGGCTTACTTTAAATCTATTTACCTCAGCGAACGGTGCAGCATCGTGATTTGGGCGGAAGCTCACTACTCAAGATCTCGCTCATCGAACGGACATCTCGCCGGGCTCGAATTGATCCTTGCTTCCGCCCTTAAGGAGAGAAGGGTAAGGCTTCCTATAAATCTTAGCAGAAACTTAGCCTTGTTGTAGTTCCTGATCACTCGGCCAGCTCCACAAGCTTAAGCGCGCTTTCAGTAAAGTAATATCTGACACCTCTTTTAATGATAAGATTGCGGGCCTTTAATTCGTCTAAAATAGATTTTACGTTCACTAGGGATAAACCCGTAGCCTCCGCTGCTTCTATGAGGGAGAAAAACTTTCTCTCCCCGATCCTAGCTTTAATCTTTCTCAGATATTTCCCATATTTGGAAGGCGTTTTCTTTTCCTTGATGTCCTTTTTTATCCCACTTAGCACTTGAAGTGCCCTTTTGACCTCCCTATCGTCCAAGGTTGAAGCTGTTAGGAGGATGTTCCTGAAAATTTGCATTAACTTCCTTGGATTTCCTCTAGATAACCTATTTAACTCTGCAATCGTCTCTTTGCTTATAAAATAATTCTCAAAAACACTTCCCTCTCTCTTTAACTCGAAAACTTGTTTTAATCGCCGATCTATTATCTCCTTAGCCTCCTCATCAGTAATTTTCTTTACCTTAATTACGGTAGGAGGAGGATTCAGATTCGATAGTAGATGCTTTATAGATTCATACGCCTTCGGTATACAGGCTATTACTATCATCTTGCCGTCAGAGAGAGCATTATATAGGGAAAGGAGGTATTTTGTAAAAGCTCTAACGTCTTCCTCCGAGTTATTCAGAATTACGTTTTCTATTTCGTCCATCAAAAGGATTGCTTCCCCTCTATTGTTCATCATAGAAGCAGCTTTTTCGGCCGCTATTTTAGGATCAGAGGAGTATCCGTCCTCCTTCTTTCCTGCAAGCGACAGAATGACCTTTTTCAAATGTCTGGCTGGAATTATCTCAAGCGAATGAAGAGCTGCTTCTATCCCCCTGATAACATCACGAGAATCCTGAGAATCTACCTTTATGTAGATGCAGGGAACTTCTTCCAAGGTTTCATAGAGAAGTCTTAACCTGTGGGTCTTACCGCTTCCAAATTCACCTATTAGGAAGATAAGCTTCTTCTTTTTGCTCTTCAGAAAGCTCTCGACAGCATTCCAGAAACTTCTATCTGTCTCAGTCCATACGTGGAAATTACCGACAGATTTTAGACTTTCACTGGATAGATGAATGAATGGATTGTACTTTAATAGCCATCTTAGGTAGGCACTTTCATCTATCTTAGAGCTAGTCATCTATGTTATACCCCTCTTAAATTCGCTTATAGTATTGACTGACCTAATACTTAAACGAGATTCGCATTATGACAATTATCTTTAAGATGTTACTTTGAAGGATGAATGGGTGATCTGGCTTGAACAAACATTGTGCTAAGATTCTGGGGGCTATGCTAGTCCTGTGGATAGTTAACATGCCATTGCCTCCTCTAAGGGCTTCCCCAGAGATGAGGGTTCTTGGAACAGCCAATGTCTCTTTGTATTTCGTAGACGAGAAGACGATTAACATAACAATTAACTACACATCATATGGGGTCTCAGGGGCTGCGTTGGCTGCAATCTTCAATAACGCAACCTGGAGAGAATACCTCAGAGATAGGCTAATAAGCTATGTGAAGGAGAATTGCGCCAAAGCCGTGGAGCCGGAAGGGTCAGGGGTTATCAAGTTCAGCAAGGAGGTTGAGCCTTACGTCTACTTCGTGAAGGGCGAAAATTGGAGTAGGATATCAATACGTTTTAACCTGACTGGAGAGGGAGAGCCTATACTTGGTAAATCTGGAGAATATTGGGTTCATTATGAATTTAGAGGGGGATTCCTACAGCTAATAAGAGGAGGAGTTCTTCAATGGCTAACTGTCGTGAGGCCTCCGCTTCCGCTTGTTCTAATAGATGTTTTGGAAGTTAGAGCCACTCTTCCACCGGGATATTCTGCTATCAAAGTTATTCCGGAAGAATCTTCGGCTTTAATTGACTGGAAAAACGATAGAGTTATTTTAGTATGGCTGTTTAGAGATCCCTCTATCGAGAGGAGGAATCCGGCAGTAACAGGAATTCAAAACCTATACCTGGACTTGAGGGATATAAGCAGTGATAAAAGAGAAATTTTGGACAAACTTGGAAATATAGAGAATAGCTTAATGGAAAATCTGCCTTACTCATTTAATCATGAAGAAATTTTAAGTCTATTAGGAAAAGTTTCACTTGCCAGATATGAGGAGAGGGCATTTCAAAACTTAAAGGAAAGCTACCTTGAAGAACTTATTTCTGAGGGAGAAGCTGAACTAAGAAAAATATTTTTAGTTAAGCTGCTTACACTAAGCTTGCCTCTGTTATCGTTGCTACTCTCAGCGTTCTTCCTTTACAAAGAGAGAAGTATAGGGCATATCAGAAAACTTTTCGAGAGAATCTCCCGACTAACCAAAGAGTCTGAAAAGATTATGAGCTTAAACTCCCATATCCCTATCTAGATATGAGGAGCCTTCCGACCGTTGGTTTCAGAAAGATAATAGAGGACGAAGAAAAGCTTATGCCTAGTCACCTGCCTCCCTCTCTTCCCCATAGAGAAAGAGAGTTGGAAGCTTTAGGAGTGGCATTCTGTTCTTTAAAGGAAAATCCAGAAGGTTCTGGTCCGGTAGTCTTGATAAAGGGGAAGATAGGCGTTGGAAAAACGGTGGTCTCAAGGCTATTTGTGAAAAATTTTACCGAGGAGGTCGAAGACGCATTCAAACCAGCATATGTGAATTGTAAGAGGAAAGGAACTCCGAGCCTGGTTCTCAGAGAGATCATAAGAGCCATATATCCGGATTTTCCCTCCAGAGGTCTAAGCTTAGCAGAATGGCTCTCAACATTAGAAGATGCACTAATGGCGTCAAAAAAGAGGATTTTCATAATATTGGACGAGCTTCAGGAGCTAAGGGGAAACGAAAAGGAGGGGGAGGAACTCATTTATGGAATACTGAGAATGCATGAAGGAAGTCCTATCAATCCGCCTCCCGTCATTTTAATAGTCAGAGAGTGGTTTCCTCCTTATCTGCTTAAGCCTACCCTTTGGAGTTTTATAACACTAAAGATGACTTTTGAACCCTATTCAAAGGAGCAGTTGTTTGATATACTAAGGTATAGGGCTAAACTTTCCCTTAAGGAAGGTTCTTATGATGAAAATGTATTAGAGCAGATAGCAGAGCTGGCATCTAGACCAAATAGAGGTTCTGCTAGATATGCCCTAGGATTGTTGCACCAAGCCGCTCTCTTAGCTGAAATGGATGGTAACGATAGGATCTTGCCTGAACATGTAAGGATAGCAGAGTCTTTCGACAAACCAACAGAGGAGAGGCAGTATACGGATGAAGAAATTAAGAACCTCCCCTTACACGAGAAAATACTCCTGTTAGCAGTCTCTAGAGCACTAATAAGAAGTCAAGACGTTGTTGTTCGCATGGGCAAGGTAGAGGAGGAATATCGAGTAATTTGCGAGGAATACGGAATCCCGCCCTATGGTCACACCGCAGTCTGGCGGAGAATTAGAAGTTTAGGTGAGAGGGGGTTTATAGAATTAAGGAAATCTGGAAAAGGATATAGAGGACAGACCACTCTAATTGGGATGAATGCTTTTCCGGCCAAATCTCTTGAGAAGAGAGTAAAACAGCTTGTTGAAAGCGCAATAGTCGGTGACGATATAAATGCCTGAACTCGATCAAGAGCTATCATTTGAGCTAATTGAACAAAGTCTTTCATCAAGAGGAAGGATTAGAATCCTATACTTGCTGGCCAAATCTGAGATGTTAAACATAACAACTTTGGCAAGGGAAGCACATCTCAGTTTTGAAGTAACTAGGAGGCATCTAAGCAATTTGTTAAGGTTAGGAATTGTAGAAGAGTACAAACTTGGTAGAATTAGGGTTTTTCGGTTAAATAAGAGACATCCCATGACTAAGAAGCTCCTCGCTCTATTTTCCCTGGAAAAATAGAGCGAAGGATTAACTAATTACCTCTTTTAGCTTTTCTTTAGGAATCCCTATTTCATGTGATATATGTTCCAAGAGATGTCCCCCTCTCTTTATATCCTCTCTAATCATCGGAAAGATCTCCCCGATCACCTTTGAAGAGGAGATATGGAGTTTTTTAGCGAGCATAAGAGCCACTTCTTTCTCCTCTTTCCTGATTTCTTTTGTCGCAGATCTCCTTTTAATAATGCCTGGAAATCTAAACTTAATCCAACCACCTGTTGGCTTCTTTAATTTTGAGGAACATACTCCAAACGTCATCATATCAATGGAATATGCAAGAAGACTCATGTCTCCTGTTTCCGAGGCCCTCTTGAAGAACAAATCTGCCATTGATAGAGCATTATAAGCTGCACATAGAGCCTTAGGATCTTTATAGAACAGCGGTAAGTTCTCTTCAACCCACCTAAAAACAAAACGGGGTTCCAAATGGAGATTTCGCATGACAATCTTCGAATATCCGCACTTTTCAGAGATCAAAACCGCTTTAAGAAGATCAAATATTCCTTTTTCAACGTCTCTTTGTCCTACTCTTTTCCCTAGCTCTGAGACAAGCTCTAATGAGCCTTGACAGATTGTTTGGAGATCATTAATGGCCGCCCTCAAATCTCCAGAGGAATTCACTGCTATCTCCTTTAAAACATCTAAGCTTATGTTTACGCCCTCCTTTCTAGCTATTGAGGCAAGAACAGACCTTATCGTTGTCCACCTCAGTCTG
The DNA here is from genome assembly GCA_003661265.1 of Thermoproteota archaeon. Classification (GTDB taxonomy): domain Archaea; phylum Korarchaeota; class Korarchaeia; order Korarchaeales; family Korarchaeaceae; genus QMVU01. Next base: position 13,122 of record QMVU01000005.1, read on the forward strand.
TTAAATTTCACTGGTTCAGAGATCCTGCGAATTTCGGGAGGCACGTTCTTATACATGTCGTTAACCGTGATAACTATTGGACAACTTGCAACTAGTTTTTCCGCTAATCTAGCTATTTCCCTAGCCTCAGATGAAGAAAGGGCATCAGCCTCATCTATTATTATGAGTCTTCTCCTACCAAAGAGAGAAGGAGCCCCTAGATTACTTATTACGGACTTAAGCTTCTCTCCTGCAGCTGCTTCGCTGGCGTTTATCTCAATAGGATCAAAATCCAGCTCCTTTGCTATTGCATGAGCTGCTGAGGTTTTGCCAGTTCCTGGAGGACCATAAAGAAGGAGAGCTTTCTTATTAGTCCCGTCTCTGACCTTTCTAATCCATTCTCTGATCTTCTCTATAGCAGAAGCTTGGCCGATTATCTCGTCCAGCTTCCTTGGACGGTATTTTTCTGTCCAAAGTAGCAAATTATTCACCTCATGGAGCCTAGTTCGACTATCTGCGCAAGCAGGAACCCGAGTTGGACATCCGGGTGAAGGCCAAGCGCTAGCCTGAAGTCCACCTCCCCTATGAATGAAATAAGCTTCGCTTTTTCAGAGTCTGAAAATTCCTCGGAAGCGGATATTTCACGGTAAATCTGTCTAATTAAGTCTTCACCTGATATTCCATCCTCTAACATTAATTCCCTCAGCATATCCCTTGCTTCTAAGAAATTTCCCTCGTAAGCGGCTTTTATCATCTTTTGTACCTTTTCTGGTCTAGCTAGACCAGCCATTTTGAAGACAAGATCTTTGTTTATCTCTTTTCCAACGACCGCAACCGTCTGCAGAGTGTTGATGGCCCTTCTTAGATCTCCCTCACTAACGTATACGATGGCATCCAATCCCTCGTCCGTGATCGCAACCCCCTCCTTATCAGCTATGTATCTTAGTCTGTCCCTAATGGCTGATTCTGGAAGAGGAAGAAATCTGAATACAGCAGTTCTCGATTGTATAGGCTCTATTATTCTTGAAGAATAATTGCAAGCTAATATGAATCTGGTACCTGAGGAATACATCTCCATTATTCTCCTCAAGGCATGCTGTGCTTGTGGAGTTAAATGATCCGCCTCATCAAGATGAATTATCTTGAACGGGGCTCCTCCAGCTGGAGCTGTTTTTGCAAAGTCCTTTATCTTTGTTCTGATGATTTCGATGCCCCTTTCATCCGATGCATTAAGCTCAAGGTAG
>QMVU01000006.1 GCA_003661265.1 Thermoproteota archaeon
AGGAGGTAAAGCCCGACATAATAATCAACACTGGGCTTGCAGCTAGTAGATTGGTTATCTCCATAGAGAGAGTAGCTGTAAACATAATCGACGCTAGGACACCGGATAATGACGGTTTAAGGCCTATAGACGAACCAATAGATCCTGAAGGTCCATTTGCCTACCCTTCAACCCTGCCCACGAGGAGGATTCTGGAACGCTTGAAGTCCAGCGGAATCCCAGCAAGACTATCTTATTCAGCAGGGACGTACTTGTGCAATTTCGTCATGTACCTCTCCCTGAGAACCGTGGATAAGATGGGCATGCGTACTCTGGCTGGCTTCATTCACGTTCCCTACACACCAGATCTGGCTGCAAAAAAGGAAAAACCAGCACCTAGCATGTCTCTAGACCTGATAAGGAGAGCGGTTGAGATAGCACTGGAGGAGAGTTCTACTGAGCTTTCAAAAATTAGAAGCTGAGGGAGGCCCAATTGTTAGTGAGGAGCTGTTCGTAGATTACATATAAATAGGGACAGATCAAGATCCCAACGAAACATATTGCTGGTTTCGAATATAACAAGAGCTCTCGCTGAGGCCCTTATTACCACCTTTCTATGGTCCTCCTCATACATCTGATAAAAAAAGGCTCTTAAAGATAGATTCCCTGCTCTTTGCTGGTACTAGATATTTCTTAGCCTTTCTCCGCCTGCTATCTGTCTTCCTCCTCAGACGGAGGTTTCCACCAGTAGGGAAGAAAGAATTGATTCATCTAGCTTGTCTAGGTCTCTCAGGATATGCTGGAATGCCCGCATTTCAGTTTTTAGGTTTGCTTTACCTTGGAGCAACCGATTCGGCATTTATCTATTTTCTAAAGGAGATAGAGCTTAGATCGGGCGAACTCCTAGGTATTGTCCTCACGACCATATCCGGCATCTTTTGGGGAATTTATATGGTACTAGCCGGAGGAAGAACATCCGAGGTAGATGTTCTGACGAGAACCACGATCTCAATGGGTCTGGGTAGCACGCCTCTTCCCCTACTTTCGATGTTAACTGGTCCTTCCTGGATCTACATCGTTTGGTTAGGAAGTGGTAAACACAGCACTGGCCTTCATATTATGGGTCCATTCTCTTGAGGAACTCAAGGCCTTTGAAACTTCAGTTTTGCAGAATACCATGCTAATCCAAATAATCTTGCTTTCCATGCTTTTTCTAGGTGAAATCCCCTCCCTAACAACGTGATAGGCATGGCTCTTGTGCTTAGTGGAGCGATTTTAGCTCAAAAAGCTCAAAATCGATGATAAGTCCATAAGATATGCTAGGAGTTAAATCGACGGTTACTCCTTCTCTATTAAGGGAAGTATGCGCTCAAGCACGTAGTTTATGAAGGTCTCCTCGTCTATTTTGCTGAATATCGTCACGACGCAGTTTCTAGTGAGTCCCACAACCAATCCATACTTTTTGTCTTCAAAGACAACGTACCATATCTTTCCATGCTTAAGGTACTCGTGATACAAGGTGGTATCCTGGAGGGCATTTCCGTAAAGGGCCAGCTTGTTTATGTTGGGCAGATCCACTTGGTCGAAGTAGATGACCTTTGTGGCCTCCGGATTGGATTCATGCAATTCCTTTAAGGTCTCATGGGAGATCTTGGCCTCGATCACTGCTCCGGGCCTGGGAACTATTATTTCACCCAGCTTCGATGCTATGTTGTTTGCTATCCTCCACTTCTCTACAACGAAGAGCAAAGTTGTTCCCTCCCTTTCTGTGAAGAAGAAGCCAGATTCCCTCGTAAACAGATTGTACCTTAGCTCTCCCCTGTAAGTTGTGGGGATTACCTTGTCCTCTGAGTAGATTCCCCACAGGAGATCCCTTCTGAAGTCAAGTTCCTTAACTTCGCTCATCAGCTTGAGCTCCTGCTCCCCATACTCTTCAACTCTTTCCATCCTCCAATCCTTCAGCTTCTCAGCAATAAGCTCCAATGGAACTCTCTCTTCGAGCTTAAACAGCTTTCCTGCTAGGACCATCAAAGTAGGTTTCGTGGATAGGTATTAAACACTAACCCATCCCAAGACATCCGTTCTCCAACAGGGACAAAGAGCACATAGCTCTCTAAGGAAGAGCTATGTTAACTGGAATGAGGAATCGGTAAGACGCGAAAGGAAAAGGATCTGCAAATTCTTTTTAGGTCGACATAAGTTCATGTTCTTTCGGGGTAAGAAACAACTTAAAGGAGACCAGAGATGCCGTCTACCTACATCAAGGAGGTAGTGCTAGAGGACTTTATGTCCTATGAGTACTCCAGAGTACCCCTTAAGCCGGGGCTAAACATAATAACAGGTCCAAATGGAGCTGGAAAATCATCAATAGTTCTTGCAATAGCTGTTGCAATGGGACAGACATATACCGAGAGGTCTAGAAGACTTAGGGATCTAATAAGGAGAGGGAAGAATGTTGCACGCGTTACGGTCGTATTTGACAACAGGCCGGTTAATGGGAAGAGGCCAATTCCCTTCTCAAGGAAGGACGAGGTGAGGATATCCAGGTACCTGAGATCAGATGGCACTTACTGGTTTGAAATGGACTATAAGCCTGTAGACAAAGCGGAAGTTGTCTACAGGCTATCTCGCCTGGGAATAAACCCGAACAACATGCTGATAATTATGCACCAGGGCATGGTGCCGGAGTTCAGCCGTCTATCCCCACAAGAGAGACTGAGGCTTGTGGAGGAAGCTGCTGGCTTACATGAATACAGAGAGAGAATACTTAGCGCCAGAGAGAAGTTAGAGGCGATAGTTAGCGAGGAGGAGTCCCTGAAGGAGCTGCTCTCAAAAAGCGAGAGGACTATGGGATATTGGGAGGAGCAATACAGAAGGCTTCTTGAGAAAAGAGAGCTTAGAAAGAAGCTTAAGGAGCTTAGGCTTGAACTTGCATGGTCTAAGTGGAATCTACAACTTAAGAACGTTGAGAAGATAGGGGCAAGAATAGCTCAAAGGGAGTTAGAGGCAAATAAATGGAAAAATAGGCTTAATGAAGCTGAGAAAAGAGTCAAAGAGGCTAGAGAGGATCTAAACAGGGCTTGGGAGTATTTAGAAGAGGCATTCATAGAATTGTCCGTAGAGGAGAGGGCTTTGGGCAGGGTAGAGGCTTCTTCAAAGGAATCGATAAAAGACGCCATGAAAAGCGTAGAGGCGGCAAGAGCTAAGGTTGAAGCTCTAAAATCCTCCTTCTTCGAGAAACAGGAAGAGCTAGTAGAGGCATCTGTGGAGAGGGCCATAAGCGAGTTCAGGCTGAAGATGATCCAGAGCGAGATATCGAGGCTTAAGAGGAAGCTATCAGAGGCTAGACAGAAGCTTTCAGAGCTCGAAAGCGAGGCAAAAAGTTTAGGACCTAAGGTAGAAACCGAGAGGTCTCCAGATGAAATAATTCAGGAGATCAGATTCACATCAGCCAGGCTCTCAAGCTTAGCGGATGTTTCCGATGACACCGAGCAGATGTACCTGAACTACTCGAAGATGCTAGAGGAACTGAAGGAAAAAGCCAAAATACTAGCAGAGAACAAAAGAGCAGCTCTAGAAGAGCTAGAAGAGAGGAGCAGGCTTTGGAGGAGGAAGCTGAGATCCTTAGTTAACGAAGTAAACAGGACCTTTAACGAGATACTCGAGAGGCTAGATGCTAAGGGCGAAGTAAGGCTGATCGACTTAGATGACGTGGAGCAGGCTGGCCTGAGAATCTTCGTAGGCTATAGGGGGGCTCCCTTAGCCGAGTTGGACCCATTCACACAGAGCGGGGGGGAACGAACGACAGCAATAATAGCCTTCCTGCTTGCCCTGCAAAGGCAAATGAAATCTCCAATAAGAGTGGTAGACGAATTTGATGTTCACATGGATCCAGCAAATAGAGAAAGGGTGTTCGAGCAGATCTTCGAGATACTGAAGGAGGCTGGAGGACAAAGCATTTTCGTTACGCCTAGAAGGCTCGTAGGGCTAAAAGGGGGCACCCACATAATCGTGGTTCAAAACGTCGCTGGAACTTCCAGGATTCGGGAGGTTAGTTAAGAGCTGTTAACATCTACTTTACCTGCATACCTGTAGACATATCTCCACTACGAAAGTCAATGAAGTGAGGTATCGATTTGCGAAACTAAGATCTGGAGTTGTCATGGAAATTGTCATATTTATTCCACCGGTTGAGTATAAGTAGCAGGTGCTCTTAATGAGTTCCAAGTTAAAGAAGAGGAGAGAGATCCTGCTAAGGATCTTGGATTTATGCGAGAAAGCCGTTAAGGAGGAGATGGATCCTTTCCAAGTTGATGTTGTCCAGTTGTTTGGAAAATTAAGGGAGTTGCTCCCTGAATTGGAGACCGATGAAGAGCTCTACTTGGATTTGGAGGCTGTTCTGGGTTTAACCTCAGTTATCCTGAAGCAAGATGAGTGGATTCGGTATAGGTCCTCCTTGATGTTTCTGGATCCGCTTCTAGTTCTCCTGAAAATAGAGAAGTTGGAAGATAAGGATCTCGCCGATGTGCTGAGGAGAAGTTGGCGACCAATTGTAGAGGCTAGGGGGATCTCCCCTCTCTTCCTGGAAAGAGCTTTAGAATACTGGAGATCTCTTCCAGCACTTGATGAGAGGAAAATTGAGTTAGGAGCCGAAGAGGAGCAAACAGGAAGTTTAACTATGTCCGATCTAGAATCTCTGGGTTTTGCTTCCGAGGAGGAGTTCTTATCCTTCCTGAGGTCTGAGGAGGAGAGGCTCAGAAGGGAAGCTGATAAGAGGGGCGGGGAAGTTCCTTACTGGGAGTTCATAGGCGCTGAAACTTTTGAGGAGACTATAAGAAGGGCCTATCTAGTTAGCTTCCTTTGCAGTTATGGGAGGGCCACGATAAGGAAGGATCCGATCTCAGGCGAGATGTGGCTGATTCCTCTAGAAAAACCGATGGAGAACAAAGTTTCCCTCGCAATACCAATAGATGAAGAGATGTGGAGGAAGAGAAATGTCGGAGGCAGAACTGAGGGCTAAATTGAAGAGAGCAGCTCACATGCTTTTCTTCAGGATCCACTCCAAGCCAGGAGTTAAGGGCTGGGAACTGAAGAAAGGCCTCGGGAAGAACTACATTCAGGTAATTGAACTCCTAAACAAGGAATTGGAGAAGATAGGCCTTAAGGTGAGGGTCATATCGCAGGAGGGAGAGGAGCCCAAAGATGAGCAAGGTTTCCTGTATAGCAGCTTCTTCATAACATTCAAGGATCCTCCAGACTGGCCCGAGATTAGGGGATCCGGGTGGAGGATAGATGAAATGGCGGCCCTTACAGCTTGCCTATCTTTAATTCTCTCTAGGGGCGGTAAAATTAAGAGGAAAGAGATAGATGAGCTGCTTGAAAGGAAAATACCTTCTTGGAGGGCTAGAGCAATGATCGAGAGGTTTTTCAGGATGGGATACCTTTCATTGGGCGAGGAGGACGAGGTCATCATAGGATGGAGGAGCAGGGTGGAGATAGACCTACAAAAACTCATGACCTTGCTCCTAGGGAAGGAAACAGGAAGAACCGAATGACCCAAAATCCATAAAAACTTATAACTGAATGTCCCCTATGCTAGCACAAGGTGTAGCTCGTGTCTGGAGCCTTGAAAACAGTTGGATCCTTCTTAGATCAGATGGGTGTTAAATACACCCTAGATGAGGAAAAGGGGCTTATCCTGAGCAACTGGTCAATCGAGGATAAGCCCTTTACCGTAGGCGTTTGGACTTCCGGTCCCTGGTTGATAATAAGAGGCTATATACTTCCGAAATCAATGATACCAAGGGAAAAGGAACTTCAACTCTACAGAGAACTGCTAAACAGTCATTATAACTTAGCAGAGGTAAGATATGACATAGATGAAGAAGGAAACATAGGGACGACCCAATCAATTCCATTGGAGGGTCTAAACATAAGCAACTTCCAATCCGAGTTTAACGCAGTTCTTTACGCAATTAAGTTCTTTCTTACGGAGATAGCAGGTAAATTAGAGATTGAAGTTTGAATAAAGCCTCTTAAGCGGCTTAAGTTAACTTCTGAAAGTATGAGGCATAGAGATAAGGTCATACCTTAAATTACGACCTGCTTATTCTGCTCATTAGCTGGCAACCTCATAGAGGAGACTTAAGTGACTATTCATTCTGGATCAAACAGCATGTGGTATTGGTAAGGCCCTCAATACTGGCTCTGAGCTCTCAAGAAGTTTAATTTTTATCTCGGAACATAAACCTTAGGTGTAGCATTTGGAAGGAGAAAAACTCATTCAATTTCTGAGAAAGCAGATAGATTTGGAGAACGAAATAGTAGAGGAGGGAAACAGGAGCGTCGAAGGTATCAGGAACGAACTTGTGAGAGAGCTAATAAGGGGAATAGCCCTTGACTCCATGAAGCGCGCGAACATGTTAAGAGCAACAATAGCTCTGCTTTCAGGGGCTAAGATCTTCTTAACCGAAGAAAGGGAAAAGATCAGTGATCAGATAAAGAGGCATATAGAACTTGAAAAAACTGCTATGGAAACTTATTCCTCTCTACTTGACCAGGTATTGGACGAAAGGGTTAAGTTGCTTCTGGATTACATTCTTAAGGATGAGAAGAGGCATCACCAGCTTCTCCTTAGAATAGACAACATGATAGTCAGAGCAGGGACTTTAAGAGAGAAAGACGCCTGGGACATGTTTTGGAGGTACTCTGTCTTTCACGGGCTTCAGGAGGTTGATCATCGAGTGAACTAAAATGGCGGGATACAGGTTCTTAGTGACGGATCTAGACGGAACTCTCGTAACTCTTGACATAGATTGGGATGAGCTGAGGGAGAAGGTCAGGAAGATAATAAAGACAGATCATCCCCTGAAACCTCTGGGCCCTAGTATCGTAGAGACCACCAGAGGTAATGAGGATCTCAGGAGAAAGGCCTTTGAGCTCGTTGAGAGGGAAGAGGTTAGAGCAGCTCTCGGAGCCTCTCCTGACCCAGAGCTCAAGGAGATGCTTTCTAGATTAAGGAAGAGAGGGGTAAAGATAGCACTTGTCACGTTACAGTCCCTTAAACCAGCTACCATAACCCTGAAGAGGTTGGGGGTCCACCACTTATTTGAGTTCTTAATAACGAGGGAGTACTCTCTGAGTAGAAGGGAGCAGCTCTCCTTGGCAATGGATCTACTGAAAGCAAATCCAAGAGAAACCGTATTTGCTGGAGACTCCTCTTGGGATGTGATGGCAGGAAAAGAACTGGGCTGCCTTACCGTGGTTGTAGGGAGGAACATAGAGGGAGCGGACCTTTACGTTGAGAGATTCGTTGAGCTAGAAAAACTGTTCTCAGATTGATCCTGTTCCCGCCTTCCCGTAAACCTTCTTAGAACGAGCCTTCTCCCTTCCTCGTAAAGCAGTTCGTAAAACCTGGAGGAAAGTCTGGGCTCACTCTTAAGGATCTCCTCTACCTTCTTACGCGGAAGACCGCTTGCCAGAGCTACAGCAGCTACTTTTCCGAACTTGGATATGAGGGAAGCCGTTCTCTTCAAGTCCCTCCAAATCCCTTTATTCTCCTTAGTGAGCGCCCCCTCCCTGGCTCTTGTTAGAACCAATCCGACTTCAAATTCATCGGCATCGACCATGCCTATTCGCCTAGAACCGCATATCGGGCACTTCGGTACCTCATCCAACCTGTGAAGCTCAATTTCCTCGACGTATCCCTTACACTCAATGCAGGCAAATGTCCTGGTTTGGCTAAGCAACTCCACCCTCATCTTTGCCACCTTAAGAGTTCTCCTTCTCTCCAGAGGGACCCTCTCCAACTTTCTAGTCATCAGATCTATCCCTACTCTCGCTATAGGGCTAGGGCTTTCCAGCTCTCCAAGGCAGACTACTTCAATTTCTCCCTTAGTAATCTTCTTCAGCAGCTTTTCCGCTCCCTTGAGGTCTATGTCCCTTTCAATGGCCTCCCTAAAAGCTTCCTTATAGACCGGAGTGTCCCTTAAAGCGTCGATCAGGTTATCGACGAATTCCCTGCTAAGAGTAGCCCCCTTCTCAATTATACCCATCTTCCTAGCCGCTTGCGTTATCCTAAACCTGAAGAACCCGCTTCTCTCCATGGTTCTTCTGACAGTTTGTGAGATATCCGGCCCGCTCGCCTCCTTTAAGATGATCGAAATTTCTTCGGGGGACACCTGCCCCTTAAGGTATATCCTATAGGGATCTTCGCTAACAGCCACGGGCTTCGCAAATCTTTCGGTCAAAACCTCCGAGAGGAATCTTGAGAGAGCTCTGTTGATGAGAGTCCCTCCAAGGACGTGAACCACGACCAGGTCTTTGTATCCCTCTACAACTATCCTTCTGTCCGTTGGGACAGCATATCCAAGCCTACATTGTTCAAAAACAGGTTCTATTCCTCTAGCTATGAAATCAGGGGTAGATCCGTACCTCTTGGACAGATCCTCCGCTATTTCGAGGAGGCCCTTTCCCTCCCTGAACCCATCTTCGACGAACTTCCTAACCAGGCCAACTTCCTGTGCCACCTCATAAGGTACTGGGATCTCCTCTCCCACCCAGCTTGGAACAGCTCCTAAAAGATCTTCCGCTCTCTCAACGTATACTCGATCCTCGAAGACTTGGATTACCTTCCAGACATCTCCGGCCATTATGAACTTGACCCCCGGCTTTCCATATTCGGCTACAAAAGGCTCGTCCAGAACACCAACGGGCTCATTGGATTCCTGATCTACAACTAGATATTGCTTTACGTCTGGTATCATGGAGAGATTCTCGAAGTAGTAGGTGTATATCCTTTCAGGAGGTCCCACCCTAAAGAACTCGATTTCCTTAAAGGAAAGCCCCAAGAAGGGGCTTCTCATATGGGCCATGAACCTCAGCAGGTCCATAAACTCGTCAAACTCTAAGTTCCTGTAGTTATATGCTCCCTTAACTATGGCATATACTTCCTCCACGCTCCACCTCTTCTTTGTGAGGAGAAATCCAACTATTTCGTGCATTAGAGCATCTAGGGGCTTCTCAGGTATCTTTACAGGTTCAAGTTCCTCGGACATAGCCCTTCTAGCCACAACTAGGGCCTCAATTGCGTCATCAGGGTTCTGGACTATCACCGTGCCCTTCGAAACCGCGCCTATCCTGTGCCCACTCCTGCCAACCCTTTGGACTAAACGCGTCGCCTGCCTCGGGGAGTTGTACTGTATCACCATATCGATAGATCCTATGTCTATGCCAAGTTCCAGACTTGATGTAGCTATTAACGCCTTAAGACTCCCTGACTTAAGACCTCTTTCCGCCCTAAGCCTGCTCTCAAGAGCTAGAGATCCGTGATGTACGTTTATTGGCATGGAAACATCCCAGAGCTTGAAACGACTCCCGAGAACTTCGGTCATAGGCCTGGTGTTAGTGAATATAAGGCAGGATCTTGAGGCCTCTACAATTTCCTTTATGCAACGGAGTCTGGCTGCAACATCAGGATATGTGTAAAGCTTCGAGGCAAGCTTGATGTCCTCTGGGAAGGGCTCTGGATAAGCTATCTCAACCTTCATAAGCTTGGTGATGGGCACGTATATCGTCTCGCAGGAACCTGAGGATCCAACTAGAAAACGAGCAACAGCCTCTGGGGTTCCAACAGTTGCTGAAAGCCCTATTATCTGGAAATCACCTTTTTTCAACCACTTCAATCTTTCAAGAGCTAAAGCAAGTTGGGCTCCCCTTTTGCTCTCAGCTAACTCATGAACCTCATCTACTATGACGTGTCTCACGGTTAGCAGGTTCTCTCTAAGCTTTCTACCCACAAGCATTATCTGCAAGGTCTCCGGTGTCGTTACCATTATATCTGGTGGCATTTCTGCTTGAGTTCTCCTCTCCCTAACCGAGGTGTCCCCATGCCTGACTCCTATGGAAAGATCCAGTTTGCTACACCACCATTGAAGCCTGTCCATTAAATCTCGATTTAGAGCCCTCAAGGGAGTAATGTATAAGACTTTGACGCCCCTCACCCCCCTTTCTTCCAGAAGTTTGCTTAATATGGGGAGAAAAGCCGCCTCAGTCTTACCTGTTCCAGTCGCTGCTATTAGAAGAACGTTTTTCCCTTCTAATATGGGCTTAATGGCCTTGGCTTGCGGATCTGTCGGTTTAATGAAACCCCTTTCCTCAATGAGTCTCTTGACTGGCTCTGCGAGCATTTCAAACGCGTTTGAGTTGTCGGAAATTGATTTCATGTCCGATAATGAGGGGGCTTACGTCTTATTTATTCTAATTGATGCTTTTCCCACCAAGATCATAGTCTACTGCATAAATTTGCTCTAGAAGGAGATCTTGCCCAAAAACGAAATACGCGTAAGATCATCTGTGCTAAGGGCAAGCGACGTGGGGTGGATAATAAGGGCGTATCTCTGAAGCGAAGAACTAGCTCGGTGAGATAGCAACACGATGTAATTATGGAAAAGTGGGAGGGGACCGATGAGAAAGAACCCTTCTCATTATGGGAGGGGAGAGGGGGGAGGAGGCAGGACATAGTTAATGCCACTAGCTAAAAATGTTGTGGGTTCTAGGGAAACGAAGGAGCAATGCATCAAGTCAGGGAGAAATGCCGTAGAAATCTCTACTAACTAGCTTACGCTTTTTAATTGCTTAGATGTAATCTGGTATCCTTCTAAGAAGCATTCCTTCTACGGTAATAGGTTTTGTTCTTATAGCGACGTTGTAGGCCTCCGTGAGTTTTGATTCTCTCTCGGCATATATCGTCATGATAGGATCTCCCTTCTCCACCTTATACCCGACCTTTGCATGCAGAAGAACCCCTGCTCCTTTCTCTGCTGGAGCTCCAGCAGCTAAAGCTATCTCCTTTATCGATTTGTTGTCGACATCCGTGACATATCCATCGCAGGGAGCCCTTATTTCTGCCGTATACTCTCCTATAGGAATGTCTTCCGGTCTTACGTCAGGATTTCCGCCTTGGGCTTCTATAATTTCTCTCATCTTCTTCAACGCCTTTCCAGAAGTCAAAGCTTCCTCAGCTAGCTCTTTACCACTTCCTCTCGGAGCGACACCAGCCATCTCTAAGAGAAGACCTGCTAGCGAAGTGGATTTCTCTATAAGACTAGCTGGTCCCCTTCCCTGCAGGGCTTCAAGGGCTTCCTTTGCCTCTAGAGCTGGTCCAACAGCATGCCCAACTGGCTGTCCTCCGTAAGTAATGCCGCATTGGACCCTTATGCCGAACCTTCTTCCCAGCTCAACGAACTGGCTTGAGAGGAGTTCGGCCTCCTCAATGCTCCTCACCTTGGCCCCTTTTCCTGTTGGGATATCTACAACCAACCCCTTTGTCCCAGTAGCCAGCTTCTTCGACATTATTGAGGCCAGCATCTGTCCCCTTGGATCTATTTCGAGAGGGTGTTCGACTCTTATGAAAATATCATCTGTCGGAGCGAGTCCAAGCCTTCCTCCCCAAACGATAGCTCCACCAACCTTCAGGGCTATCTCTCTAAATTCCTCTGCCGTGAATTCGACGGGAGCTAGAACCTCCATGGTATCAGCCGTCCCTGTAGGACTAGTTATAGCCCTACTAGAGGTCTTAGGTATGAGTACACCAAGCGAGGCTACGATGGGTACGATCAGAAGGCTGACCTTATTTCCCGGGACGCCACCTATGGAGTGCTTCTCGAAAGCCGGTCTTCCGAAATCTATGGTTTCGCCTGTCTCCACCATGGCCCTTGTTAAGGCTTCAATTTCATCCATGCTCATTCCATGAAACTCTTGAGACAGCAGGAAGGCAGCTATTTCAAGATCGGTGAGGTTGTAGCTTACAGCATCCTCTATAATAGTTCTTATCTCCTCAGGAAGCAGTTTTTTGCCCTCCATCTTCTTCTTTATGTACCTGAAAGAAGGAGGTCTCCCTCCTATGGAAAGGGATATCACGTCTCCTTCCTCTACTTCCAAAATTTCTATGAGTTCCTGGGACAAAGAAGCAAAACCCGGTTCCACCTGATTGCTGGATACTGATAGGAAGGCAGAAGCCCTTCTCCTTTTATGCTCGACCCTAACCCTGTCGTTAGCCCTCATGCCTTGACTTCTGGCATCTTTCTCGTTTATCAGGACGAGACGCCTGCCGACAGGAAATCCAAGGGGTTTAACTTTTAGTTTCAGCATTCTACATCGAAATTTCTAGCAAAATGGGCCTTAAAAAGATGTCTTTGGGCTAAGCCTTCGATAAAAACGTAAAATCTTATTCTAACGAACGTAGGACTTGACCTCCTGATAGGCTCTTGGAATTAAAGACTCTTTCACCTGCAGTCATCAGCCATAGAGAGGATCGTGAGAAGGCATTACCCTCCTGCCAAAGTTTTATACATGTGAACCACTAGATCGCCTTGGTGCCCTTGAACCTTAGAATAAAGAATCACCCCATTCTAGATTTCCCTAGGGAGAGGGTAGTCACTTTTACATTTGAGGGAAGAGAAGTCCTGGCTTATGAGGGAGAGAGCATAGCTGCCGCACTTTATGCCTCTGGTCTAAGGATTTTCACTTGGAGCCATAAGAGAAGGAGACCTAGAGGATGGTTCTGCGGGATCGGCAAATGTTCCTCCTGCCTCATGACCGTAAACGGCATCCCAAACGTAAGAACATGTATAGTGCCCGTAAGAGATGGGCTTGACGTTAGAAGACAGGAGGCAGGGGTAGGAAAACTACCTTTAACCTCACACGAAAATCCTGAGGTGGAAAAGATAGATGTGGAACTGGCAGTAGTAGGGGGAGGACCAGCTGGCCTCTCAGCAGCCATAACTGCTAAGAGACTTGGGGGTCGCACCATCGTAATCGATGAGAACTTCAAGGCTGGGGGGCAGCTGATAAAGCAAACTCACAAGTTCTTCGGATCTAGAGAAAATTACGCAGGAGTTCGTGGTATAGAAATAGCCAAGATTTTGCTTAAGGAACTGAAGGAGCTTGGAGGAAGCTGGCTTCTAAGCTCTACTGTGGTTGCGGACTACTTGGATGGAGGAAAACACGTTCTATTAGTTCCATCATTGACGGAACCTAAGATCAGGGTTATTAGGGCAGATAAGGTCATTGTAAGTACAGGAGCCAGGGAAAACATGCTGCTCTTTCCGAATAACGACCTTCCTGGAGTTTATGGGGCCGGAGGAGTTCAAACCCTGATGAACGTCTTTGGTGTGAAGCCGGGAGAGAGGGCATTAGTTGTAGGAGCG
>QMVU01000007.1 GCA_003661265.1 Thermoproteota archaeon
CATTATGTGTCAGCAGCCAAAGTAGCCCAGCTCTATGGTCTTAACCCAAAAGATCCGAATGTACGACTGGCCGATCGGAACAGACCGGAAACATGGATGGGGCTCAAAAAAGAGGAATGGATAGTTTTGCATCCGCTGGATAGCGGGAAATACTATGACATAAGGGAAAGGGAACAGAATGAAACTAAAAGAGGCGATTGAACTCGGAAAAGCTCTTGGATTGGAAACTCCAGAAGAGGCAATCAATAATGTCCTTATGCATAGCTTGAATCTTTTCAAATATGAGGACATCCCCAAAGAACTTCGTGAACTAATCGCAGATGCAAAGAAGCAAGGAATAAAGTTTTGTCCGGTCTGCGGAGCTGCTATGATAGATGGCAAATGCTACATGAAAGATTTAACACACAAAAAGGGAGGATAAAAAATGGCAACCTACTGGCACGAACTAAGCAAAGAAGAACAAGAGAAAATCAGAAAGAGTGGGATCAAACCAGCAAGATTCCTCATTGAGTACAAGCAACCGCCTTGGTGTTGTTATCCCGGAGCACTTGAAGGAAGATGGGGTTGCCACCTCTTGATCACAGGTAAGATCCACTCTGAAGAAGATTGTAAACTCTGTCCCTGCTACATAGAAAACATCAAATCCACACAGAAGGAATGTCCATTCTGCAATCAGATAATGAAACTATATGAAACAGTTTCTTTCATGCTGAAAATCGGCTGGTGTTGTCCTAAATGTAATCACTTTGAACTGATCTTCCCGTTGGGGCAGGAAGAGGAAAAGAAGAAGGTTCTTGAGCGTTTCTGTGAAAAATGTGAAGAGAAATGGAGAAAACTAACAATTGAGCAGGAGGAAGAATGATGAAAAAATCCTCTATTGACAAATCTTGGCAGTGGGGGAATTTCACTTTTGGGATCATTCCCAACGGTTTCGCGCTTGGATTTATGATACGACCAAAATTCATTCGAAATAAGAAAATTTCTTTTTGGGTACAGATTATGTTCATGTGGTGGGAAATATTTTTCTTGTATGAAAAATTCTTTGACCGAAAAGAAATAAGAGGTCAAGCCGAGAGAGAAAGAACAATGAAAAAGCTACTTATTAACAAGTCTTGGTGCTGGAAAAATTTCGTTTTCGGAATTACCTCCTGCGATTTCGCGCTTGGGATCATGCTGCATCACAAATTTTACAAAGACATCAACCTTATCAGCATCTCCTTTCGAATACACATTATGTGGTGGGATATAGGCTTTGTGTATGAGAAATTCGTCTAGATAAAAGGACGAACAAATATAGAAAGGGGGTTAACAAATGAAACGTATGAAAAAATTTTTCAATGAATACAAAAAGATCTGTCAAAAATATGGAGTTTATGTAGGAGCTTGTGGGTGTTGCGATAGTCCTTGGTTAGTAGAGAGTGATAACGAGGAAGAAATAAAATATCATTTAATACATCTGAAAGAACAGTTTAATCTTGAGGGAGAAGACTTAATCGATTAGAAGTCAGGCAGTCGCTAGGTTTTGAGAAACTTCTACAAACGTATATAACTCAAGGAGGTATAAAAATGACATCCAGAGCTTACAAAAAACTGACAGAAATAAAGGAGGAATTATTTCGTTACTGTCACAATGAAACCTGTCGTCTGATTTACGAAAATCCAGCCGATCACAAAAAGTGCCGTGAGAAACTGGGATTGGATAAATCAATAGCATGGCGTGCTGCTCTACACTTGAGTGAGATTCTTCATACGAAGAACCTGATCATTCTTGAAACCTGTATGCCTCTTATCCATGAACTCATTACTGTGGTAGCACCTTGTTTTATAGAATTTTCAAAACTTTATTCCCTGTTAAGTGAAGCCAATTACTGGATACGTTATCTGCATCAAAAAATGATGCAGGATTCAGTTGACTCATTCATCAAGAATGCAGGAGGTTGTTCAGATGCAGAAGAAGAAGGAGGTCAGCAAAACGGCAATTGATCCCGAAACAGTTTTCAAAACATTCCACGGCAAAAAATGGCATATCTGTAAAGAATCTGACGCCTTTGGGCCAACTTCTTGGTGTGGGATAAACGATATGTGGAGATGGGTTGAAGAAGCCAGAATGGATCAGGTTCCTGCGGAAGAAATATGTAAAATCTGTCTACGGAAGAGAATGGAAAATGAAGAAAAGGAATGAAGGAGGATAAAATAAAATGGTATTCCCCTTGCGTGAAGAAATTATTCTCTCACTTTCCAAGGAAGTTGCTTCCCTGCAACAAGAAGTCTCTTCTCTGAAGAGACAGCTTAAGGAAGCCATGGTATGGATTACAGCTTTAATAAGACTCCAAGGAGGGGAAGTCGAAATCCCACAATATCTACTGATTTCTCCGGGAGAAAAATTCAAGATAAAACACCACCATAACTCTCTAAACCTATCTGAGGTTTTAAAACTATCTCAAGAGGAGGAGCCAAATGAGAAATGAGCCAACTCTAGCAGCACTGGAAAACATAGAAAAAGAGCTTCGTAAATATTGCCATCACCCAGACTGCTTCCTCCCTGAACAATGTCCTCTGAAGCATTTAGAATGCAAGAAAAAACTTGGGCTGGACACAGCAATAGCATGGCGCGCAGCAAACCATATTTCTAGGCTTTTAACCAGTCGTTCTCCCTCTCAGTTCCATGAGATCTGTATTGATGAGTTCCTTGCAGTTGTAACTCTTCACTCGAAAGAGTTTCCTCTGCTCTATCGTCTATTAGAAGAGGCAAGCTTTTGGGTAGGTTGTCTTAAAAAATCCAAGGAGTTTTATTAAACGATCATTAAATAAGTGGAAGACTTATTTTAAGATAAAGCGGAAACGTTAAATAAGACATAATGGAGGAGGTTACCATGATAGAAGCAATTAAGGAAGAGCTGATAAAACAAAGGGAAAAATTAATTCAATATTGTCATGATGAAGAATGTGATAGTATTTACACATGCCCGCAGGGACATGAAAAATGCAAAAAGAAACTTGATCTGGATACAGCCATTGCATGGGTAGCGGGGCATATACTATCTTCAGCTCCTTATCAAACTCCTGAGACCCTGAGAGATAATTTCCATACTCTCCTTTATCTATATGAAGTAGTACGATTGCACAAAGACCGGTATCCTACACTTACACAGCTTCTGCGTGACACTGTCCATCTTGTTGACTATTTGATAACATGGAAAAGTACAGAAAGATATTGAAGAATCATGGATAAAAAAGAGATGACTGTATTGACCCATTCTTCTACACTAAAGTCGCCGAAAATGACGACTTCAGTGCACAGGAGTGAGAAATTACTAGGATAAGGAACTTAACAGAAGTGTTAAGGATGTATACCTGGAGGAAGCTCGGCAAAAATCTCATGAAGGAGGATTGAAATGCTCAATATCTTAGATGGAGTACTTATCTTCTTGGCAATATGGATTTTCTTAATTGGAGTACTCTTCTCACAAGATCCTGCTTATTCTCTCAGAGAGAAATTGATACTGATAGGTCTGGAAACACTTACTGCTATGATCCTGTTAGGAATAATGGTGGTTACTTGAACTACGTTTAAGAAAAGGTTAATTTTGTTAGCCTTACCTTGTATATTTGTCAAGTAAGATTAATTTTCTTAAAGGAGCGTAATATTTTAACCATCTTCCAGCTCTCTCCTCCAGCGCCACCGCTTTTGCGAAGAGATCAGGATGTCTTGAAGCAAGTTCTCTGTATCGCTCCAGCGACTGAAAAGGACAGATAAAACAATTTGATCTTGGAGGTACTGGTAATCCATGCCGCTCAATGATCTTTTTACAATCCTCCCTTTTTATCCCAGTTTCAATTAGAGGAAATTTCCGCACTACCTTATATCTTTTGAATTCTCTTTTTGCTCTGTGAGATTCATCAGCTCCAATCCCCACAAAATGGACTTTTGCTGTTGGAAAATTTCTTACAATTGGCTCCAATTTCCAAATCCTTGTGCACATTCGCGCACGCACGAAAGGAATTTTCTTTTCTTTCCAGAACCAATCATACATATTCCCTCTCTCACTCTGAACCTTTATAATCTTTATGTTCCATTGCTTTAGGAGATATTTCTCAAAGAGATTAATAAAAGCATAGGTTTCTGGCCATTCGCAACCGGTGTCAGCAAAAACTATGGGAAGATGATTCCCTTGTTCATAAAGAAGGAGAGTCATTGCAGTTGAATTGATCCCAGCTCCGAAACAGATTATTGATTCCATCATGGGAATATTTTAGCTGGGAAGAGAGTAAAGATAAAGAGGAGGGGGGAGTTAGGGAGAAAAAAACTTTCCCTGAAGTTTCAGAAGAAGAGCTCCGTAAGAAGTTGACAAAAGCGTTTGGAAATGTTAATATTATAATGGAGCTCCCCTTGGGGTAATCCCCCAAGGAAAGCCTGCCGAGAGGCAGGTGTTACCCCTGTCGGGTTATCATTCTTTGGTAGAATGGTTATAAAAGCCCGACAGATGCCCATAGGCCATAGGTCGATGGGCTTTTTGTTTTTTACCCAACGGTAGTAAGTACTATTATACTATAGCCTTATCGGATAGGGAGTAAGACGGCAGAGGGAAGAGAAAATTGCTCCGAAGTTTCAGAAGAAAAGCTCGGGTCATAGGAGACTCACTTTGGGTCGACGGGACTCCCGTGGCAGCCACCCCCTCCCCCGGCCCGGCTTCACCATTCCTTTTCTATTCCTTCTCTCTAGCGTTAATTTGTGACTAAGATAAATCATTTCCTTTCCTTACCAGTACCAGGGAAAAGAGGGAAAAGCTAATGATCTTGTGGTTTTGCGTAATGAGTAACATTCATCATGCATGTGAAAAAATGTACAATGTGTCAAATATTCAGGACAAAATGGGGAAAAGAGAATGCAGTCTTTTCGATCTTTCTCCTCTCTCCTGGATCTTCTCTCTCCCGGTTCTCCTCCCTCTTCTCCCGTTTCTCCCTCTTCCCTTCTCTCCTCCTCTCTCCTCTAGGTTACCTTCCCTTTATCCCCTTCTCTCCTCCTGTCTTCTTCTCTCCTCCTCAGGCTAAGCCTAGGAGTCAACGTCCCTTCTTTCCTTCTCTCCTTCGCGTACCTTAACTTGACAATTAGTCAATTTTTTGGTATAATGTAGGCAAAAAAAGAAGGCCTTGACCGTGGCCTCGTTTTTTTAATCCAATAACTTATGCATCCCTGTTTCCAAAAGCCATGTTAGTAATGTTTCCAACGTGGCCTCCTCCACTACTTCGTAGGACGGAGCACATGATCTTGCTCCATAAACGTATTCTTCTAAACTTCCCCATATTTCCCTCTTTAAACTATCAGCGAAGCTATATTCAACAATATCTATTATCTTTTGCCTTATCTCTTCTGCGAACATCGCCATCTTTCTCCCTCCTTCCCGACCACGGTCAAGGCCCCCAAGGGGAAGGCCTTTGCCCTTCGTTTTTTCGGGAAGGCTTGTATCACCGGAGGACAATTGTAACTTCAGCCTCTTTAAACTTTCTCAGGCTTTTCCTTTTTTTTGGCCTGGTAAATAAACTGTCTGTTTCCATCGGATATTTTGGCCAAGAGCTTCACCAGGTATCACAATCTTGTGATAATTCTTTGTATTACTAACACTCGCTTTGACCTTGTATTCTATCTTTCCATTTTTTCCATTTGCCATGTTTCCCTCCCTTTGGCGAAGGCCTTCCCCAAAGCCTTCCCCTTGGAGACCTTGACCTTATTCAATTGTCAAAGAGCAAGCTTACACCATCTTGTTACACCATCTTCCCTTAATAGTCAACCCGTCAATTTTCCTTGACAAGGTGTCACGGTTTGGTAGGGGAAGGGGATAAAAAACTTGATAGCGCAACGCAAAATACAGGAAAAGCCTGATAGCGCAACGCATTTTGACATTTTGTCTAAAATCCTGAACGCAAAATAGAGCTTGACAGGTGAGCAAAAAAATTGATGCTCAGTTTTTGTGACGAAGTCAAATTTGTTGTGAAAATTTCCTCATTTTTTGTGATTTTGGTACTGCTTTGTCAATTATTTTTGGGCTTGACTTTTGCGCTTGGGCTATGGTAAAATTGTGGCGCAAAATCGCCCGCCCACGGGGGCGTCACCAACCGTGGGGGCGACCTCAGAGATGGGTCGCCAAGAGGAGGAAAAATGAAGCTTGTAAATCTCACTCCCCACCCCATCACTTTCCCCGAAGCCGACGTTACCATCCCCCCATCAGGGATGGTAGCTAGGGTAGAAGAAACCGTCTCTTCCTCCTCTTCCTTTGACGACCTTTCGATCCCTATCGCTACCATCGTAACAGGGAAAGTCGTCAATCTTCCTGACCCGCAACCGGGAGTAGGTTATATCGTAAGCCGCCCGGTCGCCCTTGCAGTTATTGGGCGGCCAGATGTTTTTGTCCCAGATGATTTCATTCGGGACGAGAACGGGCGTATTATCGGCGCCCGAAGGTTGGCACGCTTCGTAAAAGAAAAGGAGGCAGAGCGATGACGAAGGTACAATTTCGCCCCGCCAAGTTAAGGAGATTGATGAAAAATATCCTGATCGGGATGGTAGGGACTTGAGCGGTGAAGGGAAGGACTTCAGCCACAGGGCAACTTGGTGGCTTCCAAAAAATAACAGAAAGGAGGTGTAAAAATGTCAAGGAAAGCAATGAATGCAAAGGAAAGAAAAAAAGTGAATAGCCTTTTGTATGAAGTAACAAGGGGATGGTTTAGGCATATTCCCCTTGACAGCATTTTCTGGGCATTAGAGCAACATGGGCTTAAACCTGTCCAAGAGGATGGTACTCCTTGGGCAGGCTTTTTATGTGGAGCTGAAGGGAAAACAGACATTGCGCTCCAAAAAGATGAGAAGATCATCCAAGAAGCCCTTCATCTTCGTTGGTACCGACATGGTATGTACTATGAAATAACGGCTTATGTAAATTGAAAGAAAGGAGGTGTAAAAATGACAAAAAGAGAAATACAAAGATGGGCAAAGGAGATCATTGAAGACGGAATTGAAAAAATCAATAACGGTAGGGGAGAAATTTACGAAAACGAAGACGGTGAAAAAATAGTGTCCGTCTTTTTAGGAACTGTCTTCCAGATCTTCCCGTCCGGAAAATACTATACTCCTTGGGCTCGTTCTAATCTCGAACCGTGTCCTCAATGTAGAGGAAAAGGTTGTAATTTCTGTGGAAATCTGGGATCTCGCGAAGCTTTTGAGGATCAGCTTTTCTATGAGGAATTGGAAAGACAGGCTGAAAAATACAATGCATGGATCACAAACGGTGAAGGAGATCCCTGCGATATTTTCTTAGAGAAATACACAAAATAAAGAAGAAAGGAGGTGTAAAAATGGAGAAAAAGAAAGTTATTCAAAACAAGGACGAAAGAATTAAAGATCTGAAAAAGCTCTGGAGTCTCTTTCTTGAAGATCCCGATGCATACGACGAAGAATTGGGAAGTATCTTCGAATATGGGCTATGTTTTGATTATGTTCCAGCCGGAACATTCCAGGATCAGAAAAGCGGTTATTTTCGGTATCAGTTATCGTGGGGTGGCCCAGGCGACGAATTTCGCTTCTATTGTGATTCTGCTTTCAGCCCTTACAAAATTACTTATGCTTACTTAGATTGGTTTGACGGAATGGAGATTGAATTAGAGGGGAAGGATTTTGATCTTCTGAAGGAAATCTTTGAAAACTTTTTCGTAGAAAGTGGCACCGCTGCACAGGTTCTCCAAGAATCTCTTTAAAAAAGAAGGGAGATAGATCATGAACACAAAAAAAGCTAAAACAAAAAACAGAAAAACGAAAAGAGCAAGAATGTGGGCTTTTCTGGACATGCTTGAAGGAAAAATAAGACCCGAAGACTATGAAAAGCAAGTGAAGGGATATATAAAAGTAGACAGGGAGTTCAAAAAACAATTCGGATTTTCAATATTAGCAGGAAAGGAGGTGTAATTATGGGAATGAGCTGTACAGCAGAACAAGGAAAGGCATTAGATCTTATCCGGCAACTGCATGACAAGAACGGGCTAATAAACGGAAAGTATTTCATAGAAGGGCCACGACCAAAAGATTATATGGGAACGATGTGTCTGCCTGTATACGAGATGAAAGGAGAAAACCTGTGGCAAAAGATAGGCTACGTTAGGATCAAACCCAATGGGAAAATCAGCTTCCCCCGTATTCTCAAAAACCAAATAAGAAAGGAGGTATAACGATGCAGAAAGTCAAATGCTATTACTGTGGGGAAGAGTTAACCTACAAAAAGCTATCCAAACCTTGTCCGTATTGCGGATATGATGAGTGTTGGGTTAACAGCAACGGGGAGTGCGTCTGTCTTGAACCCATAGATGACATAGAAATGTGGATCAATATCAATTACAAAGGAGATGAGATTTGCAGAGCATGTGCTGAAATTTTCCCTCACTATGCTAGTCACCTTACTCTTCTTAATCCCGATCTTGAAAACGGAATATGGAAAGCCCAATTTGATGAAGGGCTCCTTGCAACCCCACTTTCTGCTGCCGGAGAACAAGAACTGTTTGGAGATTTGGACGGTGAAATACAGAATGCAATTGCTCAAATAGTAGGGGGTACGAAGTGGGTAAAAACTGATCCTTGGCGAGGATATACACAAACACCAGAGAAAGCTGATGGATGGATCATGGTAGTTGATGGCTGGCACTCCAGTTTAGAAAGCTCTCCCTTCAGTGACAGCGTCCAAGCTCTTACCAAAAAGAATCTTGACTTCCCTCTTATACTTGTTATCTCAAAAACATCTAACGTATGCGCTATCGGCGTAAGCCTTTATTACCGAAAGAGAGACAAGGAAATACTGCTAAGGATGGTTGATCTAAGTACAGGAGGAGTAGGAGGGATTTACAAAGTCAACGACTAAGAAAGGAGGTGTGGTAATGATTGTATTATGTATAAAGCACGATGGAGAATGTCCACAATGTGGTACCACTTTACACCCTTCGCAACTAAATTGTCCTACATGTGGAGCTGATCTTCAATGGCATCAGGGAAACCCTTTCCTCTGTACTGAATGCGCCAAAGAGAAAACTAAGAAAATTATACCAAAGGATCATCTTCTACATCAGCTAAACAACAGTCTAAACTCAATCTTCAAAGCTTTCACTCTTTGTGACCAGAACCGTTTCGGAGAATGCGCTGAGGAGATTTCAGAAACAATAAACAAACTCTGTGATGTACTGGAAATAATAGAAAACAATGAAATAATAGAACAATAAACCAAGAGGGAGGTGATAGAGATGAAAACGTTAAAAGGACGTCCAATTGGCCTGAACGCAAGAATGTCCGAAGATCAGATGCTCCGACAGCTGGAGCGCAACAAACAAACCTGGCAACGCGAAGGTTTTTCTCAGGAGGAGATTATTAGCGCAATTATGGCAAAAGCACGTCCCCTCATTAACGGTTATTACTGGGCCCGGTATCCTGATGCTCAAGAGCGTTGCCGAAGAGCTCTTGAACGATTTCTGAAAACATATGGATTGAACATTGAGTTTAAACAAAAACGGAAAACTGTACCACCAAAGCGCCCCGAAAAACCTTTCAATTTATTAGAGCAATTCAAAATTTGAAAGGAGGCACAAATGAGCAGAAAGGAAAGAATAAAACAAGAGCTTGAAAAACTTGACAAAGCAATTCAAGAAATCTCCAGCGCGTGGCCATACAAAAGAACTGAACTGGTTCCTGGTCATGGCTATTGGCTTTCAAAACTATCTCAGATCCTCCTTGATCTGGTACCAGAAAATCAGGTTCCTTTAATAACAATCAATTATGCAAAGTTAGCTCGAAAGACTTGGGAAGATACACAAGAAAATGTTACCGAGAAATAAAATATCCAAGGAGGTGAAAAATGAGCTGGATACAATTATTAGAAGAGGCTGATCTTCAAGCTAACTTTTTGGAAGAGTTACTAGAAGAAGAGAATCAAAATCTTTCAGAATATGAAGGTTGCAAAAAAGAAGAATTTTTCTTTACTCCGGAAGAAGAGGAATGGCTTGAAAGGAGGAAAAATGAGCTGGCACAACGTCACATTCATCATTAAGATATTGATAGGAATACTGCTTATCGGTTGGTACTTAAAACGCAAAGAGAGTGAAAGATGAAAACCTGGATTGACAAATCCTATTGGCTCCCCGTCCAGAAATACAGAGGCAAGGAACACCATGTAGAGTTCCCCTGTTATGTTTCTCTCAAGCTGGACGGGGAGCTGACCTACCTTATTGTCAAAAACGGGCGTGCCGTAACTGTAAACAAGCCGAAATACGGTCGCTGGAGAACTGATTATCCGGTAACTCAGGTCGCTGCTTCTCTTCTGCCTGATGGGATCTATTTAGGAGAACTGTACTGGAATTTAGGCAAAACGAAAGAAGACTTCTATTCTCTCTTAAGCCATAAGTACGATGATCGCTTAAAACTTGCAATTTTTGGAGTTCTCTCTTACAAAGGAAAAGAGAATCTGACGACCGAGGATACGCTGGACATTCTTCACGACCTTCAGAAGATGTTACGATTCCCATCCCTCCACGTTGTTCGTCTTTGGGTACCTCGGGGTAAAGAGGAACTGTTAAAAATTGCTCAAGAAATTTTAGCCCAGGGTTGGGAGGGTCTTGTAATCCGAAATCCCGGAGCGATTTGGCAGGAGGGAAACAGCGTGAACTGGATCAAGGTCAAGAAAAAAGAAAGGGAATTAATGGGAAGCTATGGATGGACTTTTTAAGCAAAAAGAAAGGAGGTAATAGATATGAAATATTTGTGCGAGGTTCATGTAACGGTAACAGCCGAAGTTGCGTTTGATGCAGAGTTGAATGTGATAGCGGAGTTCGAGGATGGGCAATTGCTGGCTGAAAGGTATGATATGCCCTCTTTCTCGGATATTAGCTTAAGCGGTCAGGTCGAGCTGGAAATAGAGGCAGAGAATGAAGAAGAAGCAGAGAGAATTGCAATTGAGCAAGTTGAGGACGAATCCAAGTGGGAGGTCAAGTCGTATGTGATAGGGCAAAATGTATTTTCAACATATGTGAAGGAGGCGACTGTTGATAGCATTGAAGTGACTTCAGAAGGTTAAAGGTGGGAAGCTTTGGATGGATTTTTAAGCAAGAAGAAAGGAGGTGATGGTAATGAAATACGCAGTAAATATTGCCGATTTAACAAAAGATCTGATCCTCGCTCAATTCCTCTTTCAGCCAATGATCAAGAATCGTATAATTGTAGATGTAGAACGAGGAATGATAGATGGTAAGGCAGTAATCCTTGAGGATTGTGATGAAAAGAAATTTGAAGCAATAAGAGATATCGTTCGGAAAAAATATAACAAAAATGAATTTCGCCTCTATGAATGGAAAAAGAAAAGATGGGTTAGGAAATAAAAACAAAGAGGAGGTGATACTATGATAAAAATTGAACTGGATCAGGAACAAAGATATTTCCTCAATGGCAAAGTAGTACACGCGGTCTGGATATTTATTATAAAGAGAGGAGAAACATCAATAGGAAAAGTTGAACTGGATAGCAGCGGAAATGTAAGTTTTGATTTCAGACAAACTTCCCTTTCAGTTGATCTTCTCAAGGAAATCTTACCGCACTTAGAACAACATCTAACCAAGTACAGGAAGGAGGTTTAACAATGAATTGCACTTACTGTATTCATTGCAAGGTCAAGAAGGAAGACATTGATCAGTATGTTGTGTATTGCAAGAAAGGTCGCTGGGGAGTTGCCAAGATGAGGTTTGATCATTTACCAAGAATTCAGGAAGTGGAAAAGAAGAGAGGAGCTCACATCTTCTTTGTAAAATGCCCAGACTTTGAGGAGGTGTAAAAATGGAAAACAAAAAAGCTTTTGCAGTAAAGTTTCAATGTCACAACTGTGGGTATTCTTGGTGGGAAGAATTCTGTAAAGGGGATATTGTTTATAATGAGCAATGGGGTATTAGAGGTTCATATGTAAGGGATCGTCGGTGTACAGGTGGAATGAATTGTCCATACTGCCGACGCGTTAAATGCCCTGTTTGTGAAGCAGAAAAACAGGTTTCTATAAAAGAGCGAAAGCCTTTAATCTTTCCTGACAACTCTTCGGAGGAATAAAAATGGCTTACAGCAATTGGGGAGCCAAAGTTTGGAAAAATGGAAAGCCTTGTCCCGAGCGATGTGACATACCAGTTTTCAGAGAACCAATTCTTGGATATGCCGAACCGGGAGTTCAGAAGTTCTGGACGGAATTACTTAGGCTTAAAGCAGAAGGCAAGTTAACAGAAGAAGATCCTCGCTTGTATCCATTTCATTGTGTATTAGGTGATGGGCCAGTTCGTTTAGTTGGTTACAAAAATTGGGGAGAACTTTACATAATTGATAGTGAAAAACCGATTAGGTCAGACTTGGGTTTAGATGAAGAATACGAATGTACAAAAGAAGAGTTTGAATATGAGTACAAAGGAAGGAAATATAAGATTTTTGCAGA
>QMVU01000008.1 GCA_003661265.1 Thermoproteota archaeon
CCAGGTGGGATAGTCAGGTCCGGTTCTAAGGTGGGCTCCTTAAAGTACCCAAAGCTCGGGGCAACGACGAACCACCTCTTCTGCCCGGCGATAAGGGATAAGGTCCCTGACACACTAGTTCCCCCTGATGTAAAATGCGTTTACGAGATAGTGATCAACGGATTAAGCGTAAAGGCTGTAGAGACTGCAATGGGAGCTGGAATAATAGGAGCCTCGAAGGTGAAGGGTGTGAAGAAGATAACAGCAGCGAACTACGGAGGAAAGCTCGGACCATACAAGATGAACCTCTACGACGCCATAGAAAAAGCTAAGGAGTTGGGTGATATCTCTTGAAGTCGCTGAAGCTTACGCTGGTCACAGGAAGGACTGTGGAGCAGGGAGTTGAGGGAGAGCACGGGAAACTAAGAGATGAGTACGCTGAAAAAGTCGCTGTAATTGAGCTGGATTCAGAAGACTTGGGAAGACTTGGAGTAAGCGCGGGAAGCCCAGTTCTTGTAAAAACAGCACATGGAGAAGTCGTATTAAAGGCGATTGCAGCTAAAGGAAGACATCCTGGAATAGCCTTCGCTCCATACAGCCCATGGGTAAATGTAGTCATAGACTCCGAGACAGATGGTTCTGGAATGCCCACATACAAGGGAATTGAGGCGGAGATCTGTCCAACGGAAGAGAGGGTAGTGAGCTTGGAGGAACTTATTCGGAAACACTATGGCCTGGAGGTAGATCTTTCAAAACTTGCTGGTCAGGAAGTTTCGGGAGGAGAGGGCGGAGAAGAGCAGCTCATTAAGGATGTGGTCTGCCCCTTCTGTGGCTGTTTGTGTGACGACGTTGAAGTCCTTGTTAAAGGAGGAGTTATCGTAGAGGTAAGGAAAGCATGTGCCATAGGTTCAGCTAAGTTCTTAGATCACAGGAAGGAGAGGGCACTTCATCCTCTAGTGAGGAAGGATGGGGAGTTCGTGAAGGTGAGCCTGGAGGAGGCAATCGAGGAGGCAGCTAAGATACTAGCTAACTCAAAGTATCCACTGCTTTATGGATGGAGTTCCACCTCTATAGAGGCAAATGAACTTGGTATAGAACTTGCTGAGCTCCTTGGAGGGGTAATAGACAATACCACTTCAGTATGTCATGGTCCAACGGTTCTCGGGGTACAAGGAGTCGGAACAGTAAGAGCTACATTGGGTCAGATAAGGAACAGGGCAGATCTCATAATTTACTGGGGAAGCAATCCACTGAACGCCCATCTTAGACATCTAATGAGGTACAGCGCCCTTGCAAGGGGGGTTTTCATTAAGGGAAGGAAGGATAGGAAGGTCGTCGTTGTGGACGTGAGGGAAACTCCCGCTGCTAAGATGGCAGATCTCTTCATCAGGGTAAAACCAGGCCAGGACTATGAGCTCATCTCCGCCTTAAGGATGGCTGTGAGGGAGCTTGATATCGAGGCAAAGGAGGTAGCTGGAGTTCCTGTGGAGAAGATATACGAGCTGGCAGAGATCATGAGGACTGCCAAGTTCGGAGCGGTCTTCTTCGGAGTAGGCGTTACTATGAGTCCAGGAAAGGACGAAACGATAGAGAACATCATAAGGCTGGTTCAAGACCTTAACGAGTGGACTAAGTTCGTCCTCTGCCCGATGAGAGGACACTTCAACGTTACTGGGGCATGTAACGTCAGCTTGTGGATGACAGGCTACGCCTTCGGCGTGGACTACATGAGGAAGTTCCCGAGACATGACCCAGCCATCTGGACGGTGACTGAGCTCCTGTCAAATGGAGATGTGGACGCTGCCCTTATCGTAGCCTCCGACCCTCTGGCACATCTTCCTAAGGAAGCGGCTGAGAACCTAGCTAAGATACCGGTCGTAGTTGTAGATCCAAAATTCAACGTTACTGCCACGATAGCTCAGGTCTTCATACCTTCCTCGTTCGTCGGCATAGAAAAAGAGGGAAGTGCCTACAGGATGGATGGAGTATCGCTTAGAATGAAAAAAGTAGTAGATCCACCGGAGGGGGTGCTTAGCGACGAGGAAATCCTCTCCTTGCTTTTAGAAAAGGTAAGGGAGTTAAGAGGTGCCTGATATGGAGATCTTAATCAAGGGAGGTTATGTTTTCGACCCGATAAATGGGGTAAAGGGAGAAAAACTGGACATCGGGGTTAAGGACGGAAAGATAGTTGAAGCAAGCAAGATAGATGAGAGAAGTGCGAAGGTAATCGACGCAAGCGGAAAGGTGGTTATGCCTGGAGGGGTAGACCTTCACTCTCACATTGCTGGAGCGAAAGTAAACGTTGGAAGGTTGTTGAGACCGGAGGATCATTACATAAGCTTCATTAAAGCCATTACTGGGGTTAAGAGGTCTGGCACTGGAAAAACCACGCCTACCGTTGCTCCAATTGGATATAAGTACGCTAGAATGGGCTGGACTACTGTTATAGAGCCAGCCTCTCCCCCCTTGAAAACAAGGCACACCCACGAGGAGCTAAACGACATCCCAATTCTGGATAAGGCCTGCTTCCCGCTTGTTGATTCCAATTGGTTCGTCCTGGACTATCTAAGCAAAGGAGAAGTTGAGAAGTGTGCCGCTTTCATCGCTTGGTTGCTGGATGCCATAAAGGGATACGCCCTGAAGCTAGTTGATCCTGGCGTTGCTGAATTATGGAGCCTCGGCAAGGGTTATGGCCTGGACCTTGATGACGAGATCCCCAGCTTCGGCATAACTCCCAGAGAGATAATCACCGGGTTGTGTAAGGTAAACAGGATGTTGAAACTTCCGCATTCGATCCACGTTCATTGCAACAGGCTCGGCATTCCAGGCAACTACACCACAACTCTGGAGACGATGAAGGCCCTTGAGGGAATGGGTGATGGCATTGTGATACACGTCACCCACGCACAGTTTAACTCATACAAAGGAGACAACTGGCCAGCTTTGAGAAGTGGAGCTCCTGAGATAGCTGATTACGTGAATTCCCACGATCACGTGAGCGTAGATATAGGTCAGATAATGTTCGGGGGAGCGACTACGATGACAGCTGATGCTCCCTTTGAGTTCGCCCTCTTCCACATGACTCCGATAAAGAAGTGGGCAGGATCGGAAGTTGAAGTTGAATCTGCTTCCGGCATCGTTCCATTCAAGTACAAGAAGAGATCTGTTGTTAATGCGGTTCAATGGTGCATAGGCCTTGAGCTAGCTCTCCTGATAAAGGATCCATGGAGGGTAATTCCGACTACAGACCATCCAAATGGAGGTCCCTTCACAAGGTATCCGAGGCTCATCTCATGGCTTATGAGTAAGAAGGCAAGGGAAGAGGTTTTTGAGAAAATAAACAAGACAGCAAAGAGGAGATCAGTTCTCCCAGACATAGATAGGGAGTACTCGCTTTATGAGATAGCTATCGTTACTAGGGCAGCTCCTGCAAAGTTACTTGGCCTAGAGGAAAGGAAAGGTCACTTGGGAGAGGGAGCTGATGCCGACATAGCCATATACGATTTAGACCCAGCTGAGGGCGCGAAAGATCCCGAAAAGATAGTCAAGGCCTTCAAATACGCTTATTGTACAATAAAGGACGGAGAAATTGTTGTCATGAACGGAAAAATCGCCAAGACGACCTATGGAAGGACCTTCTACGTGAAGAGCAAGGCGCTTGGAGAGGACCTCATGAAGGAAGTGGAGGAGGAGGTTAAGCAGAGGTTCAAGGAGTGGTATACAATCCAGTTCTCCAACTACATCATAGATGAGAGCGAGATAAGATATCCTGAGCCTATTGTTGTTGGAGGTTGATCGTTATGCCGGTTGTCCTCAAGCCTAAGGAGTCTTTCAAGGTTTTGGTCGATGCCAAGTGCATAGCCCCGGATGAGTTTGCTGGTAAGAGCCTAGATGAAATAGG
Organism: Thermoproteota archaeon; assembly: GCA_003661265.1. Lineage (GTDB taxonomy): Archaea > Korarchaeota > Korarchaeia > Korarchaeales > Korarchaeaceae > QMVU01. The sequence continues at coordinate 3,881 of QMVU01000008.1, forward strand.
CTCCCTAGAAGTCTATGAAGGAGGCTTCATAAGGAAGCTGGGCGACCTCTTCGAAATACAGGGCAGTCCAGCGAGTAGCGTTGAGGAGACGCAAATAGTGATAGAGGGGGATGTTTGGAAGGTCTGCAGGATAGGGGAGAAGATGAGTGGAGGTTCAATAATCATAAACGGGTCTGCTGGCCACTACTTAGGAAGGTGGATGAGGGGAGGTACCATTGAGGTAAAGGGAAACGTTAGATCTTGGCTTGGAGCTGAGATGGAAGGAGGTACCATTGAGGTGTTTGGAAACGCTGGCTCATTTGTCGGGGGAAGACTTAGAGGGAAGGTCGGAAAGAAAGGGATGAAGAACGGATACATAATAATTCATGGATCTGCTGGAGCTCGTGTAGGCCACGGGATGGTAAAAGGAACCATAATTATAGATGGGGACTCAGGGCCCTTCCCTGGCTCAGAAATGATGGGAGGAAAGATCCTCATAAGAGGGAACTGTGAAGGAAAGGCTGGAGCGCACATGTCAGGAGGCTCAATAGTAATCTGCGGAAAGTTGCCCAGCGTCCTTCCAGGCTTTTACATAGATGACGTGGTTCCAAAGGCTAAGGTCAAGAAGGAGAAGATAGAGGGACCCTTCTACCTCTTTGTTGGGGACGCCCTCGCCTCCCTAGGTTGTGGGGGGAGGCTCTACATTCACAAGCCCTCCAATCCTCACCTGAAGTTTTATGAGGAGTTGTTGGAGGTGGAGTAGATGTCTGGTATAAGCGTAAATAAGCAGACCATGAGGATAGTAGATGAGCTGTTAAGCGACCCTGAGTATTATCGGATAGCTGTGGAGCAACTACCATGCGGAGCTACGGTCATTGACACAGGTCTTAAGGTTGAAGGAGGCCTGATAACTGGCCTTAAGCTCACTGAGATAGCCATGGGAGGTCTAGGAAAAGCCACTTTATCGTTAAAGGATTATGGAGGGATAACCCTTCCAACAATCTTCGTCAGCACAGACTACCCTGCTATCTCCTTGCTAGGTTCCCAGCTGGCAGGATGGGGTGTTAAAGCGGAAAACTTCTTCTGCATGGCATCCGGACCAGCTAGAGCCCTAGCTCTTAAGCCAAAGAAGGTTTACGAGAAGATAGAGTACAGGGACGAGAGCGACGTAGCCATCTTAATCTTAGAGACTAACAAGATGCCAGGAGATGAAGTGGCAAAGTACGTAGCCGAGAAGTGCGGTGTCAAGGCTGAGGATGTATACCTAGTACTGACGACTACGAACTCAACTGCTGGCTCAGTCCAAGTATCTGGGAGGATAGCTGAAGTAGGGATGTACAGGCTCGACTATCTTGGGTTCGACCCCAAGAAAGTCATCTTCGGCACGGGATCTGCTCCAGTAATGCCAATTCACCCAGATGAGAGGGTAACCCTAGCTAGGGAGGAGGATGCCCTAATATATGGAGGAGCAACAGCTTACATGGTTGATTTCGACGACGATTCCAAGCTAAAGGAGTTCGTGGAGAAAGCCCCCGCCTCAACCTCCGCTTATTATGGGAAGACCTCCTACGAGACCCTGAAGGAAGTTGACTTCGACTGGTCTAAGCTGGATCCTGCCTTCTTCGCTCCCGGCTCCATATGTGTTTTCAATAGGAAGACCGGCAGTTATTTTGCTTCTGGCAAGACGGATTATGATATGCTTAAGAAGTCGTTGATGACCTGAGATCATGAGAGTGTAACAACATGACCCTAGGCTCTAGTAGGGTTAAGTCTTGCTTCAGGGACAGAGACTACCTAATGGACGAGGAGGGAATGTTCTTCTGCGTCATCGGGAATGTACATCCACCTGACAGGGTTATCTCCTACCTGAAGTATGTTCCTGAGCGAATAAGCGAAAGCACCAAGTGGAAGAAGGGAGACATAGGGTATAACAGGATATTGCCCTACTACAGCACTGTTGGAGTTCTGTCTACCCAGGAATATCTGAGCAGGAGGAAACCTGAGTACCTCTACAGAGATCCTTTTATGAACATCTTAATCACGGCTGTGCCCATAAAGAGCATAAAAGTTCACTTTTTGCCTGAGGAGAGGGTAAGGCAAATGTTTTCATCCGAGAGACGTGATCCCTTAGAGGAAGAAACCGTAGAACTCATCTCAATCCTTTCAAAGGAATGCAGAATTCCAAAAGAGAGTTTCGGGGTTACAGGTTCTCTTCTCATCGGAATACACGATCCTGGATTCTCTGACATAGACTTGATAATTTACGGCAGGGAGAACTCTTCAAAACTTATGAAGGAACTGCCACGCATTTATGAAAGCTATGAGGAGCTTGAGACGCTGAGTGGAGAAATCCTTCAAAGAAGAATAGAGGAGGTAAGCAGGATATACTTCCTCGAGCCTAAGGTAGCGGCAAAGCTTTGCAGGAGAAAGAAAGATAGAGGGCTGTTTAGAGGAAGACAGTTCTCGATCCATCCTGTGAAGACAGAAGAGGAGGTAGAGGAGAAGTACGGGCTTAGAAAATACGAATTCATGGGAATGATCACGATATGCGGTACGGTAGAGAACTGCAGGGATTCCATCTTCATGCCATCCAAGTACTCGGTAAAAGACGTTAGAACTCTCGAAGGGAAGGCTCGTCCTGAGATAAAAGAGGTTGTCAGTTACGAAGGACTCTACTCTGGAATAGCGGAAGAGGGAGAGGAAATCGTAGCTAGGGGGAAGCTTGAGCTCGTCGAAAACATTGAGGAAGGATCTACTTTCTTTAGAGTACTCGTAGGATCCTTTGAGGCTAGAGGAAGGGACTTCATCCTGCCGAAAAGCTGGCTAAGATAGCCTTACCATGAAGTGTGTCCTCTTTCCCCCAACTAGAACCCTCAAGAACTCTTCTTCTCTTGTTATGACCTTCTCCAACTTCCCCCTTGCCCTTATTATGGATCCCTCCTTGGCGATGTCACAGAACCTAGATCTGTAAGAGCAAACCTCCCTTATCTCGCCTGGAGTGCTCCCGATGACAACCTTAACATCCTTCAGGACGTAGCGGCAGGGGGTGAAGATTGACTCCCTTGCGTCAACTACTTTTCCTTCTATTTCCACCTCTCCCATGTTTTTGAACCTGATCTTCCCGTACTCCTCTTCTATTTCTTCAGGATTCTTGAGAAATCTTATGGAGTATAGAATTCCCTCGAAAATCCCTTCCATTACTCTCCCCTCCATCGACCTAAGGAAGGCCTCAGGGTCAAGAAGGGTGTCCCTCAACTTACTCCTATACAAATCCTGAAGCTCTCCTCTGTTCAGACTTCTGATCCTCCCTGATTGCTTGTGCAGTTCCATTAAGGTTTCATGTACTCTGTAGCAGTTATCAGAACCATAAACTATTGGATCTATGTCGGATTTCGTTGTGTGAAGATCTACGAGTATAGATCCAGAAACCCCAAAACATCTTGTTGTAACGTTTGACAGGGACGAAATCTCCTCTACAAACTCTCTAACCTTTAGCTTAAGGGCATCTACGCTACTTGAATGAAGAATCTCCTGCACCTTTCTCTTTGGATCGTAAAACCTTATTATCTCATCTTTAGGAACCTCACAAACTTCCTCATCGAACACCGGATCCATAACTAAGTAATGAGGGTAATTCTTCCTGAGAAACTCCATTTTCTCAGCAAGCGATTGGATTTTCCTGTATCTTCTAGATTCCCTCCTTCTATCACCCTTAGGGTCGGGCACATACCTAACAAATGCCACAACAGAGTCCTTAGGGTGGAGATTTCCTTTTACATCGAAGATAACTCCATCTAAGTTCTCTAGGAAGTCTCCTTCCATCCAGTGCTCCTTTCTATGTTCCATCCTGTGGAAGTGTCTTAAGGGGATTAAAACTAAACTAAATATGCTCTGCTTCAACGTCATGATTATATCAGGTAAAAGGGGTTTCCATCGAGAATGAAGATAGCCATAGTTGGGAAGGGTGGTGTAGGGAAAACTACAATAGCTGGAACCTTAGCCAGGCTCTTTGCTAGAGACGGTTATAACGTGCTCGCAGTAGACGCAGATCCTAATCTAAATCTGCATATGTCTCTGGGGATCGATGAGTCTATCGCCTCAAAAATTGTGCCTATCTCAGAAAACGCTGAATTAATAAGGTCAAGAACGGGGTCTTCCTTCGGCGCTATACTAAGGATGAATCCAAAAGTCGACGACATAGTGGACAAGTTCGGGATAGTCGGTCCAGATGGAGTCAAGTTAATCGTCATGGGAACCGTTAGATCTGGAAATTCCGGCTGTCTTTGCCCTGAAAATGCTTTTCTGCGTGCCTTGATGTCTCATCTTGTCATGGGAACTAAAGATCTGGTGATTATGGACATGGTAGCTGGGCTAGAGCATCTCGCGAGGGGGACTGCGAGAGGGGTGAACTGCATGTTATGCGTGGTAGAACCTGGAGCCAAATCCATAATAACGGCAAGGAGAATACTGAAACTCTCAAGAGATATAGGGGTAAAAGATTTTCTAGCCATTGGGAACAAGGTAAGGGGAGAGGAGCAAGCTAGATTGATTTCCAGCAAGATGAAGGGATTTGGAATTCCCATAGTAGGGTACATCCCATACGATGAGGCTGTGATAAAAGCTGAGGTTGTAGGAGAAGCTCTCCTAGATTTTGATCCTAACTGCAAAGCCGTTAAAGCCATTAATGATCTGAAGAATAAGCTTAAGGAGATGTACCTACCTTAGAATGGCTCTATCTGAACTCTTTCGTTAGAATTAAATCTGGAGGACGCTCCAAAACCTATCGTTAGTTAAAATATTTGTCATAATTTGAGAAATCTATTGTTGATGATAGTGCTCATTTCGATCTAAATGAAATCAAGGCCACTTTTCTTAAGGAATGTTACAATGTGATTTCTATTCAACCTAAAAACGTATTTTTCTTGCAGAAGAAGGAGGAATGGACACGGCTAAACATTATTTGCTTTAGTTCATAAAATTTCCAATTTTAGTTCTCGTATTCTGCAAGGCTAGAGAAACGAATTCCCACTTATAACAAGTTCAAGGAGGAATAGAGTGCTTTTCTCTCTCTAAAGGCTCTCCAATCATAGGAGGGGTAAAGTTTTATTTTTAGGATGCAGTAGATGAACGGTGCCACATATTGCCCAGGAAAAGTGTGACGCTTAAGATAGGGGAACTCAAGACCGATGTAGCCACCTTTAGAAATCTGGAGATAGTCCTTGGGAGAGTAGAAGAGGAATGGGAGGAACCTCTAGGACCAACTCCAATGCCTTCCATAACATCTCTAAGAAAGTGGGACTATAAGCTGCTTAGCAGGTACAAACCCTTCTATCTACCTTTCTGTGACCTCTGCTGCTTATGTACGTTTGGGAAGTGCGATCTCACAAAGGACAAGAAGGGAGCTTGCGGGATAAAAATGGATGCACAGCAATCCAGGATTGTACTCCTAGCCTGTTGCATAGGGGCAGCAACTCACACGGGTCACGCAAGGGAAATCGTTGAGTTCCTAATAGAGAGATTTGGAAGGGATTATCCCTTAGATCTAGGGGATCAAGTAGCTCTAGAAGCTCCTAACATAAGGCTTGTAACCGGGATAAAGCCAAGAACGATAGGAGACCTTGAGGAGGTTCTAGACTACGTTGAGGAGCAGATTGCCCACTTACTTGCCTCTACGCATACTGGACAGGAGGGCAACAACCTGGATTTCGAGTCAAAGGTCTTTCACGCCGGAATGTTAGATCATGTCGCAATGGAAGTAGCTGATATAGCCCAGATTGCAGCATTTAACTTCCCAAAGGGAGATCCAGAAGCCCCTCTAGCCCAACTTGGGTTGGGAGTCGTTGACCTGAGCAAGCCCGTGATACTGGTGATAGGTCACAACGTTATTCCATCCGTCTACATCGTGGATTATCTCAACGAAACTGGTCTTAAGGACGAAGTTGAAGTATGCGGGCTCTGCTGCACGGCCCACGATATTACAAGATACAGCGATAGGGCGAAGATAATTGGCCCAATCTCTTGGGAGCTCCGCTTCATTAGGACAGGGGTCCCTGACGTCATAGTGGTGGATGAACAGTGTATAAGGACGGATGTCCTGGATGAGGCAATGAAGATAAACGCTCCCCTAATTGCAGCAAGCGAAAAAGCATGCAGAGGTCTTCCAGACAGATCCAACGATCCAGTAGAGGAGATAGTTGAGGATCTGGTTTCGGGGAGACAGAAGGGAGTGCTTATACTTGACATGGATAAGATTGGGGAAGTAGCCGCTAAGGTCGCTATCAGGCTGGCTCCAAAGAGGAAAAAGTTCAAGGCACTTCCGAGCGTAGAGGAGATAGTTGAGGAGGCAAAGAAATGTCGCAATTGTGGGTTCTGTCAGAAGGCATGTCCCAATTCCTTGCCTATACCGGAAGCGATGGCAAGGGCAAAGGAAGGAGATCTCTCAAAACTCGCTGACCTTTACGATTACTGCATAGCCTGCGGGAGATGCGAATCCGCCTGTCCATCTGGAATTAACATCATTACCATGATGGTTAAATCCTCTGAAAGAAGGATAAAGAACGAGATCTTTAACGTTAGAGTTGGAAGAGGCCCGATTCAGGATACCGAGATAAGGGATGTCGGAAGATCCATAGTGCTTGGGGAGATACCTGGAATCATAGCCTTCGTAGGATGCGCCAACTACGCTGATGGAGGGCACGAGCTGGTTGAGATGGCTGAAGAGTTCCTGAAGAGGAAATACATAGTGGTGGTCTCCGGTTGCGCTGCCATGACCATAGGCATGTACAAGAACGAGGAGGGCAAGACCTTGTACGAGCTCTATCCGGGGAACTTCGATGCAGGATGCCTTGTTAACGTTGGATCGTGTGTCTCGAACTCCCATATCTCAGGAGCTGCTATAAAAATAGCTAACATATTTGCAAAAAGACCGCTAAGAGCTAATTATATGGAGATAGCGGATTACATACTGAATAGGGTTGGAGCCGTCGGAATCGCTTGGGGAGCTATGTCTCAGAAGGCCGCCGCCATAGCATCTGGTTTCTGGAGACTTGGAGTTCCAGTCATAGTAGGTCCCCATGGAGCTAAGTACAGGAGAATGCTCCTTGGAAGGAAGGAAAGGAAGGAAGACTGGTACGTTTACGATGCCAGAACTGGGAAGAAGGTTTACGTTGGACCAGTCCCAGAGCACCTGTTCTATGCAGCAGAAACCAAGGAAGAAGCGATGGTTATGGCTGCAAAACTGTGTATGAGGGCAAACGACACAACAAAGGGCAGAGCTATCAAGCTTACGCATTACATAGATCTTTACAAGAAGTTTTACGGGAAGATGCCTGACGACATCCACTTGTTCGTCAGGAGACTTGCTGACATCCCAATAACGATGAAGGACGAGATCCTTGCTGAATTAAAGAAGAAAGGGTGGAAGGAAACCGAGATACCTGATCCAACTTTAATAGAGGAACTCGTGAGGGTGAAGGAAGAATGATGAAATTTGAGCCATATCAGACGGCCGAGATTCCGGGGCCCCTTAAGGCCATTCCCATAGAAAGGCCTCAAACGGTTGCAGGCATCATAAGGAATGCTAAGAGGCCCATAGTAATCATAGGATCAAAGATATTTGACGTAGCACCAGAAAGGACGATCAGAGATATAATTGAGATATCGAGGGAGGTAGGTGCAGAGATCGTGGTAACAGGAGGAATTAACAGGAAGTTCGAGGAACTTGGGGTAAAGGAATTCAGATCGATGCCAGCAATGGAACTTGCTGACAGACTTAGGGATCCTGGGTGGAAGGGATTTGACGGAAAGGGGAACTACGATCTGGCAATCTTCGTTGGGTTCCGCTACTACTACGCCTGGCTCATACTCTCGGGACTAAAGCACTTCTCCCCAGATGGATTCAGGACTCTAAGCATAGAGCCTTACTACCAACCTCATGCCACCTTCTCCCTTTACAACATGAAGATCGATGCATGGGCTGATTACATCTCCTCAATTAAGGAGTCTCTGAAGAGAGGGTGATCCCATGTCGATGTTTGAAGACATACCGGTTGATGTTGGAGTGATATACGAGGGTGAGAGGATAAGAAGGGCCCAAATGTACGTTGAGCTGGGCGGCCCAAAGGTGAAGTACAAGTTCGAGCTTGTAAGAGCAAGAAGCATGGATGAAGTTGAAGATGGAAAGATAACGATAATAGGCCCAGATCTAAATGAGTTGGAGGAAGGAGGGAGCTATCCTTTTGGAATATACATAGAGGTAGCTGGGAAGCAGATAGAGAAAGATTTAGAGGGAGTTATAGAGCGTAGAATCCACGAGTACACGAACTACATCGAGGGAGTGATGCACCTTAATCAGAGATACGATATCTGGATAAGAGTCAGCAAGAACTCTTACAAGAAGGGGCTTAATTC
>QMVU01000009.1 GCA_003661265.1 Thermoproteota archaeon
ATCTTATCCAGACCTAAGAGGGTTGAGCCCACAACGTAGCACGAAGCCTCGAATACTCCAGTGGAGTATTCGAGGCTTCGTGCTACGTTGTGGGCTCAACCCTCTTAGGTCTGGATAAGATAATGAGAGGTGAAGCTCTACATGCCTTTAATCCGATGGGAGGGCTTCATCACGCAAGAAGAAGATCTGCTGGAGGATTCTGCGTGTACAATTATGCAGCAATTGCTATCGCAAAGGCTTTAGAGGACTACGGAGTAGAAAGGGTGCTCTACATAGATATCGATGCTCATCACGGGGATGGGGTTCTGTACGGTTTTTACGAGGATCCAAGGGTTTACATAGCCGATATACATGAGAGTGGGCGTTATCTATATCCTGGGACCGGATTTAGGGAGGAAATAGGGTCTGGCGAGGCCAGGGGTACGAAGCTAAACATTCCCCTCAATCCTGGAGATGGAGACGAGGAACTTAGGGAGGCTCTAGATGAAGTAAGGTCTTTTGCAAGAAAGGCAAATCCTGACATCATTCTACTTCAATGCGGCGCTGATGGGCTTTTTAGTGACCCATTAACCCACTTGAGGTACTCTCATGATGGCCATCGTCTCGCTGTTCAGGTAGTTCATGAGCTAGCTCACGAGCTCTGTCAGGGCAGGTTACTGGTTATGGGAGGGGGAGGATATAACAGAAGAGATACCGCTGTAGCATGGGTTAACGCCATTAGGGTTATGATCTCATGCAAGTGACCTCCTCATCAAGAAGATCGCAACTACCGCAGCAAAAACAAGTGCTATAACCAAAAATTGATTTATTTTCCAGCCTCCTGCCATCTTCTTGGCTTGAAGAAGCTCTGACAGAGCTATTGTAGCGTTAGCAGCCCAATGAACAGGATTTTCAGAGATTTCAGCCAGCTCAAGGGCAGTTTTTGCCTTCTTCAGGTGTTCCCTTGCGGCCGAATTCTTTGATGAGTTTAATTCACTTATCTCTTCGTTAGCCCTCTTTAACAGAGGGTCCAGCTTTTCCCTCGTTAAATTAACCAGCCTAATTCCCTCATTAGCATGTTCTAAGGCCAGTTTTTCATCTCCTGTATGCAATGCAACCATCCCCTGATCATATTCGTCTGAGATCGATGCAAGATCAATACCCTCTACTTCATAACCTATCTCCCCTGATGCATTTAGGAACTCCTTTATTTCGCTCAAGAATTCCCTTATAATGCCCAATTTCTCTTCAGCTTCCTCTGAATAGGACTTTAGTACTGTGATGTTTACCAGTTTGGAGTCCTGATATATTTCTCCGCTCACGATGACGACCGTGAACCTGTGGAGTCCTAAGGAGTAGTTCTCGGGTATCCTCCAGACCAGCTTTCCCCTTATCCCGGATGCAGCGGAGAGATCCTTTGCTTGAATACCAGTCACTACGACGCCCAGATCGTTCATTAAGAGAGCTCTCATTGACGGAACGAAGCCTCCACCAGCATTTCCGAGGTCGACAGTTATCTCTAGGTACTCCCCTCTCCTCACCTTCTCTGTGTAATCGCGCACCTCCCAGATCAGGGTGGGCTCTCCTCCCCCTGCAGGGTATCCTACCGGAAAGAGGTACATTATATGGCCGAACTCCGGCTCATCGTACGGATCTGGAGCTATAACCCTACCCTTGATCCACCTTCCGCTGACGTTTGCCGAGTAATATGCTATCGCGTAGAACCCATGCCATCCCGGCTCAACATCTGGAACAGTAAAGTTCAAGACTCCTCCTATCACAGGCTCTTGATATTTTAGGGACCTGTTTAACCCAAGCAATCCTATTGTCTCGTTTTCTTCCATCCAATCGAAGTGGACGAAGACAGATTCAACGTATATCGGGGTCTCTACCCATGAGACAAACCATATCCTGAGGCTACCGCTGGAATTTGGTTCATAGTAAAACCTGTCGAATTGGAAGCCGACTGCAAAGGGGTTCCTTGTCCTCTGCTGCAAATTGACAGGTAGGATGCCGCAGGATATCGATATCATTAGCAAGAGTGGTATTGCTATCTTCCTCATCATGATCTCCATCAACTATTAATTGATCAAAAAGGTTCATAGTTACATTGTGTTAAATGGATTCGTCATGGATGAAGATCGTGGACTAGAGAAAGAAGACCTCTCTCAAATTAGATTCATGAGGGGTAAGATACAGGAGGTCCTCTCATACCTATCTCTTATTACCTCAAGATCCACCTCAAACCCGTTTATTCTAGCGAGGATAGAGAGTGAAATAGGTTTGAGATTGGATGCTCTAAAGATAGTTCTTATGAGAATCGATGGGATCTTAGAGAAGATGTTAGGAAAAGGTTTAGATTTGAAAGGCTTTGAGAAGGAAATATCCCACTGGATCCCCATCTTGAAGAGGTTTTATCTCGTATTAGAGAACCTTTCCCTTATCGCTGGACCCTACACAGATCTTGAGGTCTTCAATCTCTCTGCAAAGGCTAAGAAGAGCTTATCTGATTTGACCGATTTCTTAGATGATATCGTTAAGAAAAATGCCCATTAGGCCCCAAACCTTCTACTCCTTCTCTGGTAATCCCTTATAGCTCTGAGAAAATCTATCTTCCTGAATGCAGGTAGATAGGCTTCACAGAAATAGAGCTCGGAGTAAGCTATGTGCCACAGGAGGAAGTTGCTTATCCTCTCCTCCCCCGATGTCCTTATTATCAGATCTGGGTCAGGAAGATCCTTTAAGTACAAATACGACCTGAAAACATCTTCATTTATTTCCTCGGGCCTTATTTTACCCTCCTTGACCTCCATTGCTATCCTCCTCACAGCATCTAGGATCTCTGTCCTTCCTCCATAAGCTATAGCTAGATTGATCGTCTTTTCCCCGAAACATGCTGTCCTTCGCTCTACCTCCGTAGCAAGTTCCCTGAGACCATCAGGAATTAATTCTAGCCTCCCTATAATCCTTATTTTTACCCCCCTCCTCCTAAGCTCATCTAAGTTATCAAGTATATCTCTCAGCTGATCCTCAATAACGCTTAGGATGGCTTTAACCTGGTCTGGAGGTCTCCTGAAATTTTCCGTAGAAAAGGAGTACAGGGTAACGTGTTGTATGCCAAGCTCATCGCACCACTCCAGTATCTGCCTGACCTTCTTGGCTCCTAAAGCGTACCCTTGCTCCAAGGGGAGGTTCATCATCCTGGCATAACGCCTATTCCCATCGAGTATTATGGCGATGTGCTGGGGAATGGGCCCCTTCTTAACCACCCTCTCGAGATATCGTTGGTATATTGGTATTTGTACCAAGGAGGCTAGCTTGTAGAGGAAGTTACCGAATTTATCGACAACTTTGTCCAGCGGTCGCATCAGGAGGATATGCCCCTTGCCTTTAAAATCAATTCAAGCAAATTGCCCTGCTTGGTTATGTGAGGGTGAGAAAGGGAAATTAATAAAAGCGGTTGGTAAAGGAATTCATCAAATGACTAGGCGCCTTTACTACGAGGACCAATACCTTAAGAGTTTTGAGGCTGTGGTTGTAGATCTGCTGGAGTTCCCTGATACTCTCGGATTGGTCCTTGACAAGACAGCCTTCTACCCAGAGGGAGGAGGACAGCCAGCAGATACAGGTGTGATAGAGGCTAGGAAGTTTCAGTTCAAGGTTTCGTGGGTCAAGGAGGAGGGGGAGGACGTCATCCACTTGGGGAGCATGGAGGGGAAGATCTCCCCAGGAGACATCGTAAGGGGGGTTATAGACTGGGATAGAAGGTATAAGCTAATGAGAATGCACACAGCTGCTCATTTATTGGAAACAGCAGTAGAAAAAGTTGTAGGCAGCGCAAGGGTGTGGGGGAGCGGGATAAACGTCGATCACGCAAGGCTCGACTTTAAGGCAAGAATATCCTCCGAACAGCTTCCTGAGATAGAAGAAGAGATAAATAAACTGGTGAAAATGGACGTTCCTGTGATAGCTAGATTTGTGGACAAGGTCGAGGCGGAGGAGATAATGAGGAAGTACGGGTTTGAGCTCGGCAGGGAGTACTTGCAGCTGGAAAAGCTGAGACTTGTGGAGGTGGAAGGGATAAGGGTTGACCCCTGCGGGGGTACACACGTATCCAGGACTGGAGAGATAGGGGAAGTTAAGCTGTTAGGGAGGAAGAGCAAGGGAGCTGGAATTACGAGAATTAGGTTCACTGTAGTCCCGTAATATTACCTTTCCTCAGGTTTTTCCTCGGGTTCTCTTGCCTCCTCGAGCCTCATGGGAGAGGGTACCACCTCCGGCTTCTTCCTCACCGCATAGTATATTGAGCCAAGGGCTGTCAGGAAGGTTCCTACCACAGCCAGAAGAAAGCTCGCTACAGCTATGACGACGAAAAGTGCTAGAATTCCGACCAGGATTATTGGAAAGAAATTCTTCAGGATTATCAGGGTTAGAGCTCCTACGCAGGCTAGTATTAGGAAAAATAGGAGGAGGACAGCTATTTCCTTCCAGCCCAACTTAGCTTCCTCCTAATGTGATGGTAAAGCCGCTCCTACCTGATCTTGAAATGTAACGTGAGAGAGTGCTTGCCAAAGCCTTTACGTTCATTGATTGGACTATGACTTTACCTGGTCCTCTCATCTTGGCCAGGAAGATCCCTTCTCCTGCGAAGAGTATGGATCTTATACCTCCAATCCTCTCTATGTCGTAGTCGACTGTTGATTCAAACCCTACTAGTTGGCCGGTGTCTACCTTCAGGACCTGTCCGGGCTTAAGGTCATACTCCACGAAATCCCCTGCGGCATGTATGAAGACCGTGCCTATGCCGGATATCTTCTCAAGTATGATCCCCTCTCCTCCGAATAGGGCTGCTCCGAGCCTCCTCGCTATCCCGGGAGATATATCGATGCCTTCCGTTGCCGCAAGGAAGGCTCCTCTCTGAACATAGTATTCTTTAGTCCCGTCCAGATGAAGGGCTGCTATCTTTCCGGGAACTACCCCGCTAAAGGAGATTACGCCAGGTCCTCCTACCGAAGTGAATTCCGTCATAAAGAAGCTCTCCCCTGCTATTTTCCTCAGGATACCCTTCGCAAACCCACCTCTTGCCCTCGCCTCAATCTTTATGTTTCCAGACATGTGATTGAGAGCCCCAGCCTCCGCTATTACCTTCTCCCCTGGGTTTAGTTCTATGACCACCATCTGCAAATTATCTCCAACTATCTTGTATTTCATAGGGTTAATTCATAGGTCCTCCGATTTAAAACTCTCTACATTATACAAGAAGAGGATATTTTGGAATTCAACTTCTACAAATTAATGTATCTGGAACCTCCCTCATTTACCTAGGAGCTCTTTAAGGATAAATTCTTCAAGAAAGGCTTTCGAATCCAGGAGCTGGAACAGACGAAGTTTGGTATAGTATATCAGTCTTTAAACCTCTCTTACCTTGAAAAAGAGCCAGTAGTTCTCTTTCCCCCTCCATTTCATCCTTATCAGAGCGTATCTCCCCTTAAGCTTGGTCCCATTTATTTCAAAAACTAGCTTATCATCCGTGATTTCTATGGGTTCATAGGTCCCCTTATCCCATATCTTGACGGTCCCAGCACCATACATCCCCACAGGGATTGAATTAGACACCAAAACAAGTTCGGCAAAGTAGTTCGAATTTTGCTTCACTCTAATGTCATACCTCTGAAGGCCTCCAGTCCTCATCCTCTTCAAGGATCCAACAATTCCCAATGAAACCTCTTTTCCATTCAGTGGATGCAATACGATCACGTAGTCCCCTTTTCTAAGCTTGCTAACCCTTCTCTTACCAAATGGAGTGTAAATAACGTGATTTGGTGTCAGAATAAGTCTTACAAAGGAAGAATTGCTTAGCACGAGGAGTTCTAAGAAATCATCCGTCACACCATTCCTGAACCACCCTATCACCGGCCTCCACTCCAGCCTCTTCCTCATCACATTATAAGATAAGACATCTAAGCTTAGCCTATTTTCCACGATATCCCCTATTCTCATTGGCCCTTCGCGTGTGAGAACCGTTGTGTTATACTCGAGGCATCCCTCAAAGTTCGCATATTCGAGAGGATGATCTTCCGTCTGTATAGCTAGCCTCCTGATCCCTGGTTCTCTGGGGGGTTCCTTCGGTATCGCCCAGCTCCTCAGAACACCACCCATCTCTAATCTCAGATCGTAGTGGAGCTTCCTGGCATGATGCTCTTGAATAACGTAGATTAAGCTCCTCCTACCTGAGCCTTTAGGCTTGCTTGAAGGTTTGGAAGATTCAGAAAACCTATTCACGTGGTTTTCAAGGGACAACCCACTTAACTTCGCCCTAGCCGGTAAAAAAGTTATGGAGATTAACGAAACCCTTTTTATGATAGGGACACTGCACTAAGGGGAGTTGGACGTAAGAAAGCTGGTTGTAGGGGTTAGTCCAACTAAGAAGCTGTATCTTGAAGATCCATACTTAAGGGAAGCGAAGGCTGAGGTCCTAGTGGCTAGGAAGGAGAGGAAAAACGTCTACATCGTGCTCAATAGGAGCATATACCATCCAAAGGGTGGAGGTCAGCCAACAGATCTTGGTTTTATGAGAGGAGAGGGGTTTACCGTAAGTCTGAAGAAGGTAATGGAGGTAAGAGGAGTTCTCGTCCATTTTGGGAAGTTAAGTGGTAGGCTGCCAGAGCGAGGGGAGGAGGTTAACTGTAGCTTGGATTGGGAAAGGCGTTACCTCATCATGAGGCTGCACACCGCCGGGCACATCCTAGACCACGCCATCAGGGAGTCCTATGGTAGGGTCGTGGATACGTTAGGGGCCAACCACGGGCCTCCTGAGGCCTTCACAGAGTATAAAGCCGGGCCTCCAGATTTGGAACAGATCAAGTTCATTGCAGAAAGGGCAAACGAGGTAGTTAGAAATGGAAGGGAAGTTAGGTTCGTGTATGTAACTCCGGAGGAGTTGCCAGCCAAGGCAAGGGGAGCTCCAAACCTGGATAGGTTACCTCCAGCCGAAAGGTATAGGCTTGTGGTAATAGAAGGAATTAATGCCATCCCCTGCACGGGAACCCATGTTATGAACACAAGAGAGGTCGGTTTTATAGAGCTGAAGGGAGTTGAGGAGACTGAGAGAGGATTTAAGCTCTATTATGATGTCAGGTAGTTGCAAAAACTATTTCTGATCTCCTAAGGTTAAATTAGCTCTCTTTGCTAGGAGCGAGGGTTTTGGAGTTCCCTTGATGATCAAACTCCTTGAGTCGATGAAGAAAGTGCCATCTCATTGTACTCGAAAATACTTAGGGAAAATTGCTTGGGGATGATAAGATCCCGGTTTAAAAATCTGTTCTTGAGGATGAGCTATTACACGAATCGCTATTTCAAGAAGAGGAGGAGAAGTTTAAGGGATTTCTCAATTATGTGAGAGATGCCCTCTGGGGAATGAGCGATGGACTTGTCGAAGTCTCTCTGTAACAGCAAGTCTTGCTGGTGCCCATGCTAATCCTTGCACACAGCACTTGAAGGTTTGATCATGGGCTTTGGAGGAGCTACTTCCATGTGCACGCGCTCTTGTTCCAACAATCCCATATCTCCTCACCAGGGAGGTAAGTACGGGCCTTCCCACATCGCTTGTCTCCATGGCCCTCGCGCTGGGCAACGGGAATAATAATTGGAATTTCTGCTGGCTTAAATCCGATAAGGAAGGCATTGAAGATGATCTTCTCCGGTCTAAGAGCAGCAGGCATAACTTTCGGTGTTGGAAGGCTGGCTTCCTCCCTCATAGGTGCCGAGATAGGGAAGATCCTGAAACCCCTATATGATCTCCATACCTAGGGAGGGTTATCACCTTTAAGAATGTTTGTGTGATGTCTAAGGTGCTTCCTGAAGGCAGTCTGCTTCTCCCTTACTAATTTAACTGGAGACACGAGCCTACATGCACATTTCCTCCTCCTCGTGCTTAATAGCAGTGAGATGAGGAAAGTCAGAGAGGTTATCACGCCAATTACAGCGCTTGTTGCTACGTTCGCCTTGATAGATACGAAAAAGCCAAGGATGGAGGAGCTCACCGCTATTACGACGGAGAGAAATATCATCCTCTCTAAGCTATGGGAGAACTCATATGCTGCAGCAGCAGGCGCTACGAGCATGACGACAGTTAAAATTGATCCAACTACCCTCAGGGCCACGACTGTGGCGACTGCTATGAGCAGGATCATGAAGTAGTGGATGAACCTCACCCTAAGTCCCATGGCCTCTGCCCCCTCCTCATCGAACGTGATGAACTTGAACTCCTTGTAAAAGATCAGGACAAGAGAGATGCTGGCAACGGTAAATGCGAAGAGAATTGCCAGCTCTCCCTCCGTAACTCCCAAGACATCCCCTAAGAGGAAGGACCACGCTGCAACCGTGTAGGCGCTTAGCATGGATATGAAGAGTATGGCTATGGATGTGGAGAAGCCGAAGCTTACGCCCAGCAGTATATCCATCCTACCTCCTCCTTCCTCTCCAACGTATGCGGTCGCCAGAGCAAAGGCTATGCTTAGGAAGAAGGCTCCTAATATGGGTTCAATCCCAAACATAACCCCTAGAACAGCCCCAGCTAGGGAGGCGTGGGCAATTGCAGCTCCCATGGTTGAGAGTCCCCTAAGCACGGTAAAAGTGCCGATAACGCCGGTCATTATCGAGGATATTACTAAGGCAATCAAGGCCCTGACGATAAGTGGGGATGAGAGGAACTCAAACATGAACATCACCAGCTGGACTTAAACCAAGCATAACGGGCATACCATACACCTTCTGAATTAACTCGGGTCTCAATACCTCTTCCCTCCTCCCAAAAGCCATGACCTTAATGTTCAGCAGGAGGACAAGATCAGCCAAGGAAGCTGGCTCTGGATTATGGGAAACCACTATAGCTCCTACCCCTTCCCTCACCTTACCCCTGATCACATCCAGTATTATGGATCGTGAGGTTAGGTCTATGCCAGCAAAGGGCTCATCCAGCACTAGGAGCTTTGGATCGGTTGCAAGGGCCCTTGCTATGAGAACTCTTTGCTGCTGACCGCCGGAGAGGTGAATGTATGGCTCTCCCCAATAATCCTCCATACCAACCAGACTTAGGGCTTCTTTCGCTATCTCTACATCCTTTTCCCTGAACCAAGCACCGAGAGGCATTTTCGGAACCCTCCCCATGAGAACCACGTCTCTAACTAGAACAGGCATGGTTGGATCTATTCTCTCCCTCTGAGGGACGTATCCTATCATCCTCCTAACCCTAGCTCCTTCCCTGAAGGGATTCATGCCCAATATCTCAACTTTCCCAGCAATTGGCTTCAGGAGACCGAGGATCGTCTTCAAGAGAGTCGTCTTTCCTGCACCGTTAGGACCAAGTATCACCATCAGCGATGGATCTTCCATCTCAAAGCTGACGTTTTCCAGGACTATTTTCTCCGGATACGCAACTGTCAAGTTCTGAACCTTCAGGATCGCCATCTAAAACACCTCGCTAATAGTAAGGACTGAAAAATCACGAGAAGGGCCAGGACTACTATAGCTGTCCAGAAAGATCCTACGGATCCTGATTCACCTCCTCCAGCGGTCCTGCCAGCCTGAATTCCGGCAACTATCTGGGATATTGTGTACTTCATGAACTCAACGTACGTATCCTGCTCATCTATTGCTACACCATGGACGAAGATAATCGGGATCCCTGTTTCCCTTGAGATCTGTTCTGCTATCCTTCCCTCGTCTCCCTCCCTCTGCGTAGCAAGGACTATTATTACCTTTACTCCTCCTTCAACAGCTGCTCTTTCGATCTCTATTACCTCCGATGGACTGGGGAGTTTTCCCTCCCCTTTTATTATGACACCGAGGACATTCAACCTCAAGATCTCCGAGATAGGTTCGAAGTGGGCACCTCCAAGGAGAACCTTCTCCCCTTCAACGTCGTTTTGCTTTCTCAACTTCTTTATCCATTCTTCAAGGGAGTTTATTTCTTCCTCAAAAACTTCCAGGTTTTTGAGGTAATATCCGCTGTTCTCAGGATCTAGAGAGCTCAACTTGTTGGCAATGACCCTAGCAACTATTTTCGCGTTTTCAGGGTACATCCAGAGGTAGTGGGGGTTTTCCCGGGGTATGTAAACCCCAGCATTTATCCAGTCCGTCCAGCCGATGGTAGATCCTAGCCTTTCCTCTGGAAATTGACCGAGGAAAGGCTCCTTTCCTATACATATGAAGAGATCGCATGTCCTCACGAGTTCGGCCTCAGCTGGTTTTGGAGCGTATTGATGAGGGTCGCTATTGCTCGGAACTAGGACAATCACTCTGACCTTCTCTCCACCTATTTCCCTGGCAATGGATCCAAGAGGGGCTATTGTGGCTACCACTGTAAGACCATCACCTTTGCAGAAGGCTCCCAATAGTGTAGCTGAGGAGATCAAGATCAGTGCGACGATCAGCAGGAGTAGAGTTGCCCACCTCATGGATGTTGCCAGTCTATTCTCAAGAATCGAGGCTTTAATTATTAGCCCTACAATAGCTCATTTAATTATGAATCTAGGGGGCTCGATCCTCTCACTCTTACATCTGGGACATCGATTGGGCAGCCTTGCCCTCCTCATGTTGTTAAACACATATCCACATTCCTTACACCTAGGAGGTATCATAAGAAGCCTCTTTCCGTTAGATCTAACGCTCTTGGCTACGTGATCCAGATGAGCGTAGATCTTCCTAACATCCTTAGCCCCAAGCCCTAAATCCTGTGCTATTTCCTTAGCACTTATTGGCTCATCGACCTGCGAAAGGAGCCTTATTATCTCCTTCCTCCTAGTCTCCTGACGCATATGACCTCCTTCACTTTATCAGCTTCAATCCAGCCTCAGATGTGATGTACTCTCCTTTCTCTGGTCTTTCTACAAGTCCTTTGTTTAGGAAAGGCCTGAGTTTTCCGGTAACCTTAAGAGTAAGAGTTGGTATTCCTGCTCTTTTGGCTATCTCACCGCAACCCGCAGGTGCCTTCATCTCAGCCATGGCTTTTAGAATCTTCATCCCGACCTCATCCATCTCCAAGCTCGACTTTGCTTTCTTTCTCCTGCAAGGCATGTTTATCCAATTTCCTAAACGATAAGCAGATAAAAACCTTAATAAGGCCGTAATATTGCGATTTTCCGCTAAAATGCCTTGATCCCCTAAAATTCGTACAAGATCCTCCCATCTAGCATAATAGGCCTTCCATCTACTTCAACCGTCGCTCCAGACATGCAGGCGGTGAAAACTCCGACACCTCTGTTCTCACCTCCAAAGTCCTCATTATTCCCTATTCCTATGGAAATAGTTCCTAAAGCTATTTCGCTTAGAGGATAGCCCGCTTTGTAGGCCGGATTAAGACCTAGCATAAATAGACCTATTCTATCCCTATCACCGCTCATTCTGTCGAAAACCTCCTTGAATGATTCAGAGCCCTTTGCTGCCCTCCATGATATGAGCCTGCCCTCCTCAAAGAACCACTCCAGTCCTTCCACGCTCTTTCCCCATATATGATTTGGAAGATCAAACAGGACCCTTCCATATGCGCTATCCTCAATTGGAGCGACTATCATACATCCGGCCGGAAGGCTCGTCGAGATAAACCCTTTCTCGATGTCCTCTTCGTCTATTATACCGTCCTCGATTATCACAGGTCTCCCGTCTATCCTAAACCTGAGATCCGTTCCTGAGTTCGATGATATGTGGACTTCCTTGGCACCCCGGATTTCTTCGGCAAGTTTTCTTCCCATCTCTCTTATTCTATCATAGTCAACTGAAAGGGCTTCCCTCATGACTCTCATCCAATTATCATAATCCAAACCGTAGGACTCAGCCCTTCTTCGAGAAACCTTTCCAATCAGTATTTCTGCCTGACGTACCCTTCTCCTCAGTTCTATCTCATAAAGCTTGCTTGAAGAGATTCTAAGGGCTTTCAACTTCTCCGATGGGATTTTAATCAAGGTCTCGGGGTCATCTGGTCCAGACATAATTATGCAAACCGTGATGGAATTATAGAGGGTTAGAAGGCTTCTAGGAACCTCTTTAAGCTCATCTTCAGAGGCTTCTTCAGCCAGCCTCCGAAGCAGGTAGTCCGTTTGCAGAGATATCAACGGATCAGCCCCCACTCTGTAGCATTCCGCAGCTATCTCTTCAGCCAGCTCGATTGTATGCTTCCAAGAGTGAATTAGGACAACATCCCC
>QMVU01000010.1 GCA_003661265.1 Thermoproteota archaeon
CAACGGAAGATCTTAAGCTTCTGATTAGCGAGATACTCTCTTACGACCCCAATCCCCTCAAGCACTGAGTGTTTTCCTTTTTTAGCTGGTTGAACATAAATACCATTCTGCCAGTACTCATTCTTCGCAGATCGTCCAGTAACGGCATCTGGAGTAGCAGCATTAACATCAATCAATGCAATTGAGATTTTCCTTCCCATTGTTTTTTCTTTTATTGCTTTACAAACTTCTGGAACAAGTGCGTGCTAATAAAACTCATCATAAATCCAAACATTATCATCTGGATCAACAGCAGCAAAAATAACAGCCTGAGGGTTTCTCGTGTGATGGTCGATAGAAATACAGATCATCCAGTCGTCGGGAATGGGGAAAGGATCAACAATATGTATGCGGGGATCGAATTCTTTGTAAATAAGACCGCTTCTTGTGAAAAATTTACCTTCAAAACGAGCTGCAATCTCATCCTCATCGCGACATAGGGCTTTAATAGCTTCAATATCTGATGGTTTGATATAAGGATTATCATAAGTGCTTACGAAAACCGCTCCTACTAATGGTTTACCAGTCAATGGATCTTTCTTATCTGAATAAACAAGATCATAAAGCCAGTTTATCCCGCTTAAAGGAGTGAAGGTTATCAACATTTTTCCACCTGTATCAAGAATACGCATCAGATTTTCATGATAGATACGCTGCGGTGGTTCCTCATCAAACCATACACCATGAAGAGAAGATCCAGCAAATTTACTGACATCCTGATCATAACTACGAAAGTTAATAGTTGAACCATTAAATAATTCAAGAGTCCTTTTCTCCGCATGCCAAACATAGGAACCCTCTGGAAGAATTTCTCGAAACCGAGGGAGGTGGATCTCATTTATAACAACATTAAAATCCGGGCCCACTACACGAAGGCGAAGTGGAGGAGGAGGCCAATCCTGCCAAGGATGAATACCAAGTGCTGCATAAATAAGATCATAGATTGCACAATGGCTTTTGCCACTACGATTACCACCACAAAATATCCGTATTCTCTGAGGAAGCTGATGAAATTCTAATTGTTTACGATGAGGTACATAACTGAATAGCTTAGAATATTCCGCAAAATCTGGAATATTCAATTCAAAAGGATTATTCTTCTTCCTTCCGGGCACTCTCCATCATCTCCAGAGACCTCAACATATGTGCTCGAAGCATTTCTTTGAGCTGCTCAGGAGTCATAAAAGAAAAAATGGCAAGGGTCTGGAGTTTCACTGGCTCATTGAAACCAGCTCGATCAAGAATATTTTTGTTAGCATCAAGGCGGACTTTCTCACTGCGGGCATATTTGGAAAGTTCAACAAGACGTTCAAAAGCATTAGGAGCTTCCTCAACAATCTTCTTCTTCAGCTCTTCTTTAAGTCGCTGAAGCTCAGCAACGATGTCTTCACGTTTCTCAAGTGCGGTTGCCTTCTGGGTCAGT
The DNA here is from genome assembly GCA_003661265.1 of Thermoproteota archaeon. Taxonomy (GTDB): domain Archaea; phylum Korarchaeota; class Korarchaeia; order Korarchaeales; family Korarchaeaceae; genus QMVU01. The sequence goes on from QMVU01000010.1 coordinate 1,463, forward strand.
TCCCAACTCCCACCATCTTCCTCAAAGGCCATTGCATAGGCATCATCTTTGGAAACTCCAGCAGCACGCAACTTGACGTAAGTCTTCTCTTCAGGAGTGAGAAGTTTTCTTTCTATTTCTTTTTCGATTCTTCCTTTTCTTTTTGCTTTTCTTACCACTCCTCCGCCCTCCTAAATCTCGTCTCAACCTTTGTGGTAAAACATCAAATGTTGATAATACATCCATCTCTATTACCATTATATCACAAATTCTTCAATTTTTTCTGAAAATCAATAATCATACTCCAGACCGTTCCAACTGCACACCCAAAAATCTCAGCAATTTCCTTGTAACTATGACCATTGATATAAAGAGCCCACATCACTCCTTCTGGAGAGGAAGCCCAGCGATACTTCTTGTCAATCGCCTCTACGAATGCATCTTCAAGAGGAGTTACGTACTCCTTTGTATGTGCACCAATTGAAGATAATTTTACATCATACATCCCAGCAATTGAAGAGAGCTGGAAGTTAATACACTCCTCAATCGGATCAAAATGAGAAAGATATTTTCTGATAACTTCATCAAGAAACTCCTGATCCCATGACGACTTCCTCATACTTATCACCCAAGTATACTCGAAGATATTGATCAACAAGTAAAGAAGTGTCAAACTTCTCCTCTACTGTTTGCCGAGCTTTCTTCCCTATATCTTCTATTCGATCGAGGTTATCCAAAAGGTAATCAATGAGATCAATCCACTCATCTCTTTTCCGAGCTAAAAATCCATTCTCTCCATGCACTACTACTTCTTCATAAGAAGGAATAGCAGTAGTGATCAGAGCTTTTTGAGCTTCTCCAGCGTGCATGAATTTAATTGGCGCCTTAACTCTTATAAAAGCCTCCGGATCTTTCAAATCATGAACAAGAATATTTGCCTCCTCCGTACATAACGGATTGAGATGGATCAAAGAAGCTTTACAGACACTTATAAAATCTCTATATGGCAGAAATTCAAAATAACGAATATCAATATTTCGCACTGGTTCAAGATAAGCACGGGCTAAACCTATCTTTCCACCCACGCAGAATAATCTTATATCCTTCCTCTTTTGATCAAGATAGTTTACTATATCTTTGATAATTGGTAGTCCGGTTAATCCACCTCCTCCCCATAAAACCTGAATTCGATCATCTATTCTTGCCAATGGAGCCACTCGCCCAAGCAATGTAAGATTAATATGGGTTCGCACAACAGTAATTTTATCTACTATTTTATCATTCTTCTCAATCAAATATTCCTTCATTGTTTCTGTTGGAACAAGAACAACGGTCGCCTTCTCCATAAATTTCCAAGGCAGGTTGTCATTTCGATAATCAATCGTATCGTCAATAAAATAAACAAATCGCTTAGACGGATCCTCCATCAAACTCAATAACCAATTGTGAACAAGACTTCCAAAATGTCTTCCAATGCGATTCAAAACGAAAAACTTCTCCTTTCCAAATTGGACAAAGTTATCAACTCCACAAACCTTGTGAAAAATAAGGTTCTTAGGTGCCGCTGGAGCTAACTCGTCACATATTTTCCATAAACAACAATCATCTACCTCACTTAAGAACACAATGCGAGTATCTCCTTGTATATGTCGAGCCATTCTTTTATCCTCTCCTTCGCATCGTATTTCTTTGTAAATAAATAGAGACGCTCAGCATATTCTTCTCGTAAATCTTCATTCTCAATCATATCAATAATTGCTCTTCGCCATTTGTTCAATTTATTTGACGCATCAACAGGATAATAAAGATCAGGATAAGAAGAAAAAGGTTTGATATCTGTAGCTATTACTGGAATCCTGAACATACCATAATCCAGAAGCTTTCTGATCGTACGTGTTGCAGTAAAAGGAATTGAAGGTAAAGGTGCTAAGCCAATATCAAGATCCAGTGCTCCAAGTACTTCGTAAAAATGATCAATATCAACCCAGTCATAATATTCCCACTGCCACCAAGGGAGACGTTTTATTGGAGTTGGAAGGAAACCGAACCAGATAGTTCGTACATCAGGATTACCTCGTATTACTTGGGTTACTGCGTGAGCAATATGCTCAGCTATTTTTATATGAGAAGATGACCCCTGCCATCCTATCCTGATTTCTGCTCGATTTGGACGCTTCCTCAATATTGCTCTTTCAAAATCAACAAGAGGAGGAAGTAAATAAATCTTTGCTCTGGGAAATCTCTCTTTCAAATTCTTATAAGCTCCTTCCGAATGAACAGTTAAAATACCACATTCCTCGATAAAAATTTTCACAATCTCCAGTTTCCTATCTGGCCAGAACGGCTTAGTAGGGAAGTCAGGAGGAATTGCCCAGAGATCATCATCAAGATCGTAAATAAATAACTGATTGGATTTATTCTTTTTCATGTACTGGAAAACAGAATTCTTTATCTGGCGTTGCAAAACTACGAGATCAGCTTTATGAAGATCAGGGTCTTCTATATACTCAGGGTAAGAGGATACAGTTGCCTTTACATCAGAAAGGCGGGATAAATATTTGGCAGGGATATAACACTGGACAAGACTGCAACCATCAATACTCCCTGTTATGTAATGGATGTGCACTCATCACCACTCTCCTGATACCACTTATCCACATCACTTATCCACGCTTCAAAAATTTCTCGAAGAAAAGCATGATCCTTAGATGTGTAACCCTTAATTTTCGAAAAATCATCCTTTTTGAGCATTTCCCTGATCTCAGCATATTTATAGCTAGGAAAATCTTCTATCCCTGCGTACCACACTGCAAGAATTTCATCCTCCTTCTTTTTAGCATCCGAACTGTGCCAAAATATATACCAGTCACTGCATAACCATCGGGAATATGCCATCCTTACACCTCCGGTACGACATATTCATGTAAGCGCATAAGCAATGTTCCAATAAGTGTTGCCGCCTTCTCAATTGTCGAACTCTTCCCATCCAATTCCCATATCAGACAGTGACCAAACTCATGCGCAAGACAGTAGCGAATATAATCTCTAAACCCACGAGTAAGTCCTTCATCTGGTATCTCCCGAAAAATATCTTGATAGATATAGAAAGAAGCAGAGAAGATCTCTGGATTGTAAGTCATAGAGAATGAACTCCCCTTATCATTATGAGGCTGATCCATCCAATGAACGAGATACAGGCGAATAATCGGCACAAGATCAACATACTCAGAAATGGTTTTGCTGATATACGCTTTTAATTCCTCCTCATACTGTTTCTTTACTTTTTCCTTCGCCTTTTTTCCCATGTTTTCAACTCCAATCCATCAAATAATCTAAAAAGCCATCCATACAAAAACTTCCTCAATTTAGGAACCCGCAAAGCAGTATCAATGTAATATCCCCCCACTTCCACAATGAATATCCTCAAAAGGAAATCACCACTTATGGAATTAACTGCCTCAAGGGTCTGAGGGCCAATTATCCCATCAATGTCAACAAGCTGACCAGCATCGCAAAGGGCTTCCTGCAAAAGCATATTTGCCCGACGAGATCCGAGATTAACTGCGATATCGAAGATTTTCACGGCAAGAGGTTCATATTCAATCTCTTCATAACGATTTGGAACCCAAAAGTCTTTCCAGTAGATTTCCTTTGCTCGTTCAACGGTTAACTCCTTAATATCTTCATTTGGATAAGATCTCTTGCTAATCCCAAACTTAGTCTCCCCTCCAGGGTCATCCGGATCATAGACATAACCTCCTTCGTGCTTTAGAACAAGCTCAACAGCTTTCTCAAATTTCCGAGAGTACAAATCAATTCACCTCCGCATTTATTATAATTGACATCGCTCTTATCTGAAAGGGGGGCACTTGACTCTCTCCAAGAAATGAGCTATAATAAGTAAGCCAAGAAACGGAAAATATTAGTCTGAAACATGATCCTTACATCTCAAATAAGGATTAAAGATCAAAAGGAGGGAGCAGATGAATACAAAAAATGAAGAGGAAAAATACCGTTTTACGCCAAAAGGTTTAGTTCTTGCACTTCTCCTCGAAGCTGGTCTTGATACAAATGAAGCAGAAGAAATAACCGATCGGATTTTCGAACGCCTCGAATGGGAATGTATCAGAGTTGGAATTGAACGAGACAAACAGTGGACGGACAAAGACCTTCCTGCCATCATAAAAGACGGCGATTGGGACTTTCAAAAAGTGCGAAAAGTAGAAGAAGGAGAAGACAAATGACCACTTTATTCCATCCAGCATCTCCCGGCTCAAAACCAAGAACCCTTCTTTGGCAGGTCCCAACAATAGAAGAAGATTGTAACGAACTTTACCAACGTTATCGTGAAGGAGACCAGAAGGCTAAAGAAAAAATCATACTCAAATGCGTCCCAATGGCTATCCTGATTGCAATTCGATTCGAGCCCCCGCCTCCTTATGACATCAACGATCTTATTGCAGAAGGCATTTTCGGAATAATGAAAGCGATCGAAAAATTCCGTCCTGAACTGGGATTCTCATTCACAACTTACGCAGCTTGGTGGATCTATGGATTCATTACACGTTTTGTCCATTCTCATCAATCGCCTGACTGCGAATCGGTCGAGACGATAATGGACTTTCTGGCTGGCACTGAATCAGTACCAACAGAGGAAATACCTCATGGTATATTTGATTATTTGATCGACGACGAATTCGTCCAGATACTTGAAAGACAGGTAGATATTAAGAAAATCCTATCTATTGTAGGAGGACGAGAGAGGAAAATCTTAGAAAGCCTCTTGAATCAGAAACCTATCCGTGCTATTGGACGTGAATGGTCAATTTCAGGTCAGCGAGTATCGCAGATTTATTACCGTACTTTAAAAATTATCCAAGACCGATTACGAATAAATAAAAGGAGGTGAAGGAAAATGTCATGGGCGTTAGCATACTTGATAGCCATAAGTGATAGCATTGCAATAGCTTTGGCTGTTACTGCTACAATCCTTGTCATCGCTCTAGGAGTGTACGCACTGGCTTTATTTCTTGAGAACGGAACAATTCCAATCTCTCACAAGAAAAGACTTTACAAATTACTCATCTTTACGATCATTCTTGCCATATTTGCTACCATCTTCCCTACCAAACGAGTACTCTTAACAACTGCAATTGTAAAATATGGAGTAGAATTTGCACAGACTGAACAAGCTTCTCGTACTAGTAGAAACATTCTCAACTCAGTTGAAAAGGCTACCAAGTTGCTGAACCAAAAATTGGATCAGCTCCTTCAAGAGAGAAAAGAAACAGGACTTGAGCTCTTTCTACAACTAGTAAATCAAACAACGAATCCTTCAAAATCAACAGGAGGTGAAAAACATGAAAGAAAGAATTTGTCGAACAAGCATTGACATACTTGTACTAATCGGATTAATTATCTTTTTTGGAAAAACAAGCTCTTCCTTCTTCCACATTGACATGGAATCAGAAGGAGGATTTTTCTACACGCTTGCGGTATTCCTAGCCGGATGGATCCTCGGTAAAACAACAGGAGGGAGGTAAATATGCCAAAAAACTCTATAACAGACTTGATTAAGAATTATCTTGAAGCCATCAAGGAAACAGAAAAGCACGGAAGAAAGGTCGGACAGATGTTGGTAAAAGCTCTAAAACCTATTATCCCAGACATAGATTATAGCCTAGGCTGGGCAGAAGCAGGAGTGGATACGATATGTCTTTGGTCTAAAAAGCATAAAGCCATCAGAGTAGCAGATGAAAAAGCAATCCATCTAACAGAAATCATAGAAGAAGTATTCGGTGAAGAGCTCCGCTGGCACATTGATTGTCCTTTTGGAATATGGCTACTTCCAGAGGAAGCAAGAAAAGTAAAAGAAGTTCTTAAGAGACTGAAGGAAAATTAAATTTTTTACATAAATCTTGCAGTTGGTACCTGTAGAAGGTACTAACTACACATTTATATAAAAAGGAGGAGTACGATGCTGGTTGATCTTTGGCCACAAATTGAACAAGATTTAGAAGAAGTCTCCACAGTATTGATGGAAAAGGACTGGAAGAAGAAGACCAATCAGATCTTATGTAAGGAGATACGTAAAAGAACATGGTGTATTTTCCTTGAACATCGAATACTTTACTTCTTTTTCCAAGGTTGCCCAGTAGCTATTCCTTGGGTTGGCGTAAGAATTACCGGATTTCTTGGGGAGCCAATCCCTTCATACGTGCTACAAGAAATAATAGAAGATCTATATTATTCCAACCTTCGACTGTTTGAAGATGAACTTGGATTCTTCAGAAAAGAGAAAAGTCGTTTCGGAGAGGATATTGTCACTTTCTTTGTCAATCCCAATTTTCCGAAAGGATACAATAGTTTTAGGTATTACTGAGGAACAGTTATGAATATAGCTACTCCATTTCTCATTGAAGAAATTAGCTCAATCCTTATCGAAAGGAAGTGGCGCCAAAAATCAAAAAACATGCTCTATAAAGTAATGTATGGAAAAGTACATTATTTAATTTTGGGCTGGGACCTCCCATACGCTGTGCTCACAGGGAAATGGAATTCACCTTCAATGATTGCGGTGAAGATAATTGGTCCTTTCCCCCCAGAACCTATTCCCGATAAAATCCTGCAACAAATAATAGAAGATTTCCACTGCGCTAATTTCAACCTTTTTCGTAAAGAAGAATATTCAGAAGAGGAGGCTCCGGTGCTGGTCTTTACAAGAGCACATATAATTGTATAAGATTGTAGAGGTGGAAAACGATGAAATTAAAAGAAGCAATCGAGCTTGGAAAGGCACTCGGATTGAAAACTCCAGAAGAAGCTGTTAATAATGTCCTCATACACAGTCTAAATCTTTTCAAATATGAGGATATCCCAAAAGAGCTTCATGAACTGGTTATGGATGCAAAAGAACATGGAATAGAATTTTGCCCCACTTGTGGGGCTGCTATGATAGACGGGGAATGTTATATGAAAGATTTAACACATAAGGAGGTATAAGAAATGAAAGTCGGAATAGCCAATCCCATGATCAGTGAAGTAAAGGAAATGAAGGTTGTATGCCCATTCTGTAAACAAGTACATGAAGTAATCTGGAATCCTCATTTAGGGAAATATATCGGAAAGACACCGCTCTGTCCTCATTGGACAGGAGAATACTTCTTTAAAGCATTTTTCATTTTTAGAGTAAAGTAAAAAAATAGATGTGAAATTTTGTATGGAAAATTTTCCAAATGATCATATAAAATGTTTAGCTCTAAGGAGGAGATAATGAACAATTCCGAAATAGTTTTCAAAACATTTTATGGTAAAAAATGGCATATCTGTAAAGAATCTGACGCCTTTGGACCAACTTCTTGGTGTGGGATAAACGACATGTGGAAATGGGTTGAGGAAGCCAGATTAGATCAAGTCCCTGTAGAAGAGATATGTAAAATTTGTCTACGGAAGAGAACAGAAAAGGAAGAAAAAAAGGAAGAAGAATGAAACTTCCCAGACCAGTGAAAAAGAAACTCGAAGATCTTGACAAGAAGATAAAGCTTTATGCAGAATACGCCAGACAGTGTGATAATCCTGACGACCTTACTTACTGGAACGCTCGAATAGATAAACTGCGGGAAAATCGTTTTTTAATGAAGGTAATAGGATATGGCCTTGTAGCTATGTCCAGAGAGCGAAAGAGGAGAACCCGTTTGAAATTTTAAGGTTAAAAAGGAGGAGAAAATGAAAGACGATTTAGCCCGCAAAATGTTAAAAGAAATAGCATATGATCTCCTCAAATATTGTCATAGCAAAACCTGTCGTTTTCCTACACAGTGTCCTCGTGATCATCAAAAATGCAGACAATCCTTAGGATTACACACCGCCATCGCATGGCGTGTTGCACAGCATATAGCCCGCCTTCTGAATATGGAAAAGATAAGTCTTGATATTATTCAAGATCACTTAACTCGCATCAGTGAATTCATTAACGTATTGGCTTATCATACCGATAAATTCCAGCAACTTTACGGTCTGTTAAACGAAGCAGTTTACTGGATAGGATGTCTAGAATTCGATAAAGATGATTGCTAAACAGACAAGTTATAGTACTTTAAACCCTAATCACCAGTGTTTACAACGTTAAACAGCGGGAGGGGATCATTATGATAGGAACGATTAAGAAAAAACTACAAGACCAGAGAGAAAAATTACTTAAGTACTGTCATGATGAAAAATGTAGTAATATCTACACATGCCCGTGGGAACATGAAAAATGTGAAAAGAAGCTTGGTCTAGATACAGCTATTGCATGGGTAGCAGGGTATGTAGTATTTCAGATCCTCTATAAAGCATTTCTTGATGATTTGAAAGACCATTTCCATACCCTTTGTTATTTGTATGAGGTAGTACGACTGCACAAAGATCAATACCCTGTGCTTTTCCAGCTCCTACACGATACTGTTTATCTTGTTGACGATTTGGTAAATATAGAAATAATGGAAAGTATGAAAAAACGTTGACCTATTCCCCTGAAGCCGTTAAAAATAACGACTTTGGTGAGTAAAAGTAGGAAATCCTCTACTGGGATAAAAAATTAATACTGATAGGTCTGAGAACACTTACTGCTATGATTCTATTCGGAATAACGGTGGTTACTTGAACTACGTTTAAGAAAAGGTTAATTTTGTTAGCCTTATTTTGTACATTTATCAAATGAGAAAAACAAGAGAGCGTGGGCGTGGAGAAGCTTTACCTATATATGAAAGATTTTGGAAATAAAGGAGGGTATAAAGATGGGATATGCAAAATCCGAATTTATATGGGTAATGGATAAACGAAATGGTAAATTGTATTGGGTTAAAGAAGAAAGGAATGATTCAGTTCTTTGTAAAAGGTATGTAGATGAACCACCGACTCTTATAAGAAAAGAGAATTTAGTAAAAGTGGTGGGAGCCGAAAGAATAATAAAGCCCTTAGAAATATATGGGCCTTGGAGGGGACCAGCATGGCAATGTCTCAAGTGTGGAAGAGACGCGGGAGTTATGTTCGAGGGACCTCCACCTAAATGTTTTAATTGCGGTCAGTCTTTTTGGGAAGAATATTAGAATTGCAAAATGCACAAAGGTAAGGGAGAGAAAGACGAACCTTAAGAGGAGAGGAGTTGGGAAGGAAGAACTTTCTCTGAAGTTTCAGAAGAAAAGCTCCGTAAGAAGTTGACAAAAGCGTTTGGAAATGTTAATATTATAATGGAGCTCCCCTTGGGTAATCCCCCAAGGAAAGCCTGCCGAGAGGCAGGTGTTACCCCTGTCGGGTTACCAATCTTTGGTAGAATGGTTATAAAAGCCCGACAGATGCCCATAGGCTGTAGGGCCTATGGGCTTTTTTATTTTTTACTTAACGGCGGGAAATACTAGCTCTTATTGGATAGAGGAATACGATGCAGGAGAGGGAAGGAAATTACTCCGAAGTTTCAGAAGAAAAGCTCCAGCCATAGGAGACTCACTTTGGGTCGACGGGACTCCCGTGGCAGCCACCCCCTCCCCCGGGCCCGGGCTTCGCTATTCCTTCCTATATTCTTTCCTCCTAACGGGATCTTGGGACTAAGACAAATTCTTTTCTTTTCCTTCTGGTATCGAAAAAAGAAAGAAAAAATTAATGATTTTGCGGTTTTGCGTGATGAGTAACAATCATCATGCAAGCGAAAAAATGGACAATGTGTCAAATATTTGGGACAAAAAGGGGAAAAGAGAATGCGGTTTTTTCGTTTTCTCCCTTCTCTTCCCCTGATCTTTTCTCTCTCCCTCCTTACTTTTTTCCTTTCCCCTTTCCTTTCTTTCTCTCTTTCGCGCACCTTAACTTGACAATTAGTCAATTTTTTGGTATAATGGAGGCAAAAAAAAGAAGGCCTTGACCATGGTCTCATTTTTTTTCTTATAGACTTAATCTCATCAACATGTCTACAGGGAGGCTTTCTCTTATCTGTGAAGCATATTCTAACACTTCTGGTCGTCCAATCCCTAATTCTATCAACCTTTCAATTATCTCCTCTTCTGTGTATTCTGTAACTATCCTATCAATTGCCTTATCTATATCTTTTTCCTGCACTCTTAGATCAACCTGGAGTCGTGTAAAATCACGATATCCCGTGACTCCATCAAAAGCCATGTTTTCAAGTATTTCCCTTAGTTCCATCTTTCCCCCCTTTCCGACCACGGTCAAGGCCCCCAAGGGGAAGGCCTTGCCTTGTTTTTTTGGGAAGGCTTGTTACTTAAGGACAATTGTCAAAGAACAAAACTGCATTATCACCATTACACCACTTTTCTCTAATAGTCAACCTGTCAATTTTCCTTGACAAAACGCCACAATTTGGTGTGGGAAAATAATAAAAAACTTGATAGCACAACACAAAATGCAGGAAAAGCCTGATAGCGCAATGCCTTTTGACAATTTGTCCAAAATCCCGAGCGCAAAATAGAACTTGACAGGTGAGCGGAAAAATTGACGCCCAGTTTTTGTGACAAAGTCAAATTTGTTGTGAAAATTTCCTCATTTTTTGTGATTTTGGGC
>QMVU01000011.1 GCA_003661265.1 Thermoproteota archaeon
CTTTTTAGATTGTTGATTGCTTCAAAAACAGCATCTACCGGATCTCCTTCCCTAACTCTTACGTACAGAATTCCTTTTTCCTCCAAAGGATGAGGAACATCGAATCCAGCAAATTCAACGTAACTTAGTGATATAAGGGATTGAGCAAGAGGAACGAGGAGAGTATATGTCTCTCCGTACACCTCTATCTCAGCCTCATTGGGCTTGGTTCTTTTGATCTCTACCCTAAGTTTTGTCCCCATATCAGCTCCCTTCCTCTTGTTTCTTAATACCTATTAACTTGTCTAAGGCCAACTCAGGATCTATGGTGAAGAGATAGATCCCCTCCTCAGTCTTCCTTATAATGCCCTCATCCATTGCTTGGTAAAGGAGGGACATGACAGGCTCCTTAGTGATGAAAGAAGCGATTGTTAATATTTCTCTAACTTTCTTCTGTTTTATTTCAGATCTAATTGGCCAGTAAATGTCCCTGAGCTGTCCAAATATATCTAAGAGTTCGCTCGGTTCAACGTTTGACATTAACACATCTCTCCTCATCTTTGCCACGAATCCCCTTGCTGTTAAGGCCCTTATGAGAAGTGATATCGAGATCCCTCTCCCTTTCTCCAGAAGCCAATCCTTTGGATACATCCTAATTCCGCCAATTGGTCTGTGAATCCTCATGAAATCTCCATGAGCCTTCCTCGCTGATCTTATGAAATCCTCCATCTCTTCAGCTCTTCCATGAATTGTTAGGTACACCCTTCCGCTCTTATAAGTCAAGGAGTAGTCTACACCACGCAGCTTTTGCGTCAAATACTCTAGGAACTCCTCTATGCTCTGATCCTTAATGTTCAGTACGATCGTCTTCTTAGGCATCTCCTCACTCCCCTCTGGAGAAGGGATTTGTGCCGTAATAGGGACTTATCTTCCTATCTAGATGGATTGATTCGCAAGAGGGACACACTAAGGTATTTCCCAACTTCTTAAGGGGTACTGAACATTTCAGGCATTTAGCGTATATAACTCCTAGCTCCTTACCCCCGGCTATCGAGAGGATTATTTGATTGTATAGCGCGGATTCAACCTTGGCTAGAATTAGATCCCCAACTCTGATGAGCTTGTTCTCCTCTTCATCTTTCATGATCCACCCGCTAACAGGGTTAGTAAGTAATTTGAATGGATGCCACCTAGCGACTATCTTTACTATAAACCTGGCTGTTTCGCTGACCCAGACTTCTGCGAGAACTAGTTCTCCAAACTTAAGAGGTATCTCCAAGGATCTAATAGGAGATACGTGCACCTTATTCCTAGTTATTCTCAGAACACCAAGCGCCTCTGACCTCAAGCATCCTCTCCCATTAACGTACACGTTTTCTCCTGGAACAAATTCCTCGATAACGCCCAGCTTCTCCCCAGGTATTACGACCCTTCCCTCTCCCAACTCTCTTCCCTCACAAACCGGAATATTGAAACCTCTACCTCCTTCCACCTTTTCTTATGGAACTCAAATATTCTGGGAATCTTTATCATTCCTCTCATAACATTTGTAGCCTTCCATCCGTACTTGTACGCTAAATCAGTTATAAAATCCTCATTACCTGACTTGTGAATCGTATATATCACGCTGGATATCGAGAATGCCTTCTTTAAAAACGGGACATCTGCGTGCCTTTTCTGCACACCAAAGGGGGGATTCTGGAAGACTACATCCACCTCTTCCCTGAATTCGGATACCTCGACTACGTAAAACCTGACGTTATTTAGTTCCAAAAAGCTCGCATTCCTCCACGATATAACGACAGCCTTAGGATCTACGTCTATTCCTATTGCCTCCCTTGCTCCCAATAGGGCAGCTCCCAAGGCAAATGTACCGGTTCCACATCCAAGATCTGCAATTCTGTTATTTTCTATGTCTCCCATTAAAAAAGCAGTGTAAAGTATTTCCGCAGCTAAAGAAGCTGGCGTTGAGTACTGTTCTAATTCAGGTTTTGGATTAGGAAGTTGCTCTAGCGACTGTAACGTTATTTCAAGCTCTTTTTTACTGAGCGGCTGCCGTTTTCTCAACTTCTGATATCTTCTCCACTTTTATCGTGGTGAAAGGAGGTAATTTCAATTTTGCTATCTTCATGGCATATCTGGCAACATCCAAATTTTCAGCCCTTACCTTTATTATTAGCAAGGTTTGTCCTCTCTTAATTTGAGCAGCTCTTTCCTGTGGCTTCCCAAAAGCCAGTCTCATGCCCTTCTGAAGTCTCTCAGCCTTATGAACAGATGCCATGGCGTGTCTCCTCACTATGTGATGTGGGTAGGGGACTATTTTGAAGAAGTACCCTTGCTTGTCACTTATTCCCTTCCTCAGCTGTGCTATAACTGACATTCTGGCTGCTTCGAGAGCTTTAGATAATACCTGAAAGTTTGCAGTTGCTACCAAGCTGACTTGGTAATCAAAGTCTCCTCTTGGATTCCCGTGGTCAAATTTCCTCACCTTACTTTGAGGTATTCTCTTGATGTATTTCCTCTGAGTGTAGGGTCTCTGTAACTTTCTATAGCAATATCCAGGCCTCTTAGACATGGACACCACCAGCTATCCTATCTCTGATCATCCGGATCACTCCTAGGAGATAAGCCGCCTCACCCTCAGAAATCCCACATGGATAGGTTCTCGAAATTATCCTGGAGACGAGGGCGAGGGCTCTCTCCTTCTTATGATCTGGCAGTGGTAGGTTATGTACTATCTCACTAATATATTTCACCATCATCTCACGAGTCCTCCTCTTAACAGGTTCAACAGGCTGTTCGCGCTTCTTGCTCCATATGTAGAACTCATACAGTATTATGGCAGCTGCATTTACGACATTCAATGTTGGGTAGGCCGGATCGGCTGATATAGTCAGGACGACATCGCATCTACTCAACTCATCTTTTCTAAGACCTGTGGATTCTCTTCCAAAAACAAGAGCGTATTTGGCATCCCATCTCAATTCCCTTACATAATCGCTTAGTTCTACAGACCTTCTCACGATCGAGCGTCTTCCATGCTTTGCGGTAGTTCCTATTACTAAGTCAGTCCCCTCTAAGGCCTCCTCTAAAGTTACACAGATTTTTGCTTTGTAAAGCAATTCTCTGGCTCGCATTGCAGCAGAGTAAGCCCTCGTAAACGAGCTAAACATCGGCCTCACTATGTACAAATCGGAAATTCCGAAGTTCCTCATGACTCTAGCTATCATCCCTACGTTCGATGCCTTTTCTGGCTCCACTAATACGATCCTGATATCCAGCAACGGATTCACCTTTAAATTGCAGCCTCTTTTATTTGTCTAATAATTTCTGTTGAGATTTAATTTTCAAACCCTGCGAGTGATGACAAAAGACTTTTACGATCTATCCTCTGCATAACCGAGATCCTCCAGGATGTGATATAAATGCTTGGAAGACTGAGGAAGTTTGTCGACGATCTCGTGGAGCCGCTGGGGAAATTAGTAGCTTCTTCGGGAGTTTCTCCAAATGCTTTGACAGTTTTAGGTTTCATGGTGAATGGGATAGCTATGGTTGCCTTCTTCCAAAAGAAATTGCTCGTTGCATCAGGTCTAGCTTTACTTGGAGGTTTTCTAGACCTTATAGATGGGGTGGTTGCAAGAATATCTAAGAAGGAGAGCATATTTGGTGGAATTCTGGATTCAACGCTTGACAGGTTCTCCGATTTCTTCCTCCTCATCGGGATGGGGGCGCTCATACCGGATGATTCATGTAGATGGGCATTGGTTGCACTGGCAATTCACGCAAGCCTAATGCCATCCTACATACGAGCAAGAGCCAAGGGGGAAGGGCTATCTGAAATCACAGTAGGGCTCGTGGAGAGACCCGAGAGATTGATAATTATCTCGGTTTCTGCAGCACTTAATGTCCCAAAGATAGGCTTACTTTTGCTTATAGTCTTGGGCTACATTACTACCTTCATGAGGTTGATTGTCTCTTATAAGAGAGCGAAGGATGAGCAACTTTCCTCATAGTTTGTCCATGTATTCTTCGGCTTTCGGTATTTCCAGCTTCATTCCCTTCCTTTTTCTGATCTCCAAGACAATGCTCTCCATCAGATTCTTCGGGAGAGGAGCCCAATGTGAAAATCTTGTTTGCCAGAAGGCTCTGCCGCTTGTTGCACTCCTCATCTCATTGCTGAACTCTCCTAACGTCTCCCTGACTGGGATGTATCCTGTTATAACCGCGATCCTCCCTCTCTCCTCTATTCCAGCTACCTTGCCTCTCTTTTGAGAGAGGAGCCCTATTATATCGCCTATCAGGTCTGGAGGAGCCGTTATTTGGATTTCATAAACTGGCTCTAGTAGAACTGGATCTGCTGAAAGGACGGAACCATATATCGCTCTTCTGATGGAAGGTACCATTTGAGCAGGTCCTCTGTGCGCTGGATCCTCGTGAATCATCGCGTTGGTCAGTCTAACTACGACTCCCATCATGGGCTCTCCTGCGAGAGGTCCTTCCTTCATGGCCCACATGAAGCCCTGTTTGAGCGTTTCCCTAACCTCATCAAGCCTCTGAACTCCTACGGTGGAGTTTATGAAGATGTTGTAGTTTTCCTCATCTATCTTCCAGATATTCCTGGCTTCTCTTGCGTCCCAGCCAGCTTTATCGTGAAGGATTCTTGCAACTTCCCTTATCGTTATTCTTTCGTGTATCTCTCCTGATTTTATGAGTTCTATTGTGGCTTCATCCATCTTAGAAACTCTCACCCAAAGCCTGTTGAGTTTATTGGGACTCTTAGCTAGAACTTCAACCCCGTCTTTTGTAATACTCTCTCTGTAAATTACAGTAGGCTCTCCTACCTCGAACTCCAGACCCTTCTTTCTTATATCATAAAGGGAGATCTCTATGTGCAACGGGCCTGTTCCCTTCAGAAGAGTTTCTCCAGTGTCCGGATTATGAGAGAGTATGAGGTTAGGATCCTGGATGGTTACTTTCCTTAGCTCATCGATGAGCTTTGGTAGATCCTGGGGTCTCTTTGGCTCCACATATACCGTTACGACGGGCTCTGTGACGTAATGGATTGCCTCAAAGCCTCCTCTCACAAGATCTTTGACAGACTCGTCAACTAAAGTCTCGCCAGATTTGGCCTTATCGAGTCCTAGAAAAGCTGCTATGTTTCCAGCCGGGATTCTCTCAGTTCTAAGCCTATAAGGCCCCATGTACAGGGCCGTCTGCTGGATACGCTGAGTAGTCCTTGCATTAAGTAAGTATACCTGTTGGCCCTCGTAAGCAGTTCCGCTGAAGATCCTTCCCGTAACAACTATTCCTGCGTGAGGATCTACTTTAACAGCATTTACCCCAACTATTAAAGGTCCATCAGCAGAACAATTTATCAGAGCTTCGTATATCTCTCCCTCCTTCCCTCCCCTCCATATCTTCTCAATTCTATACTTCTGTGCCTCGACCGGATCTGGAACGTGTTTAACCACCATATCAAGCAGTGCTTTGTGAACCGGCAAAGTTTTCTTGATCTCCTCCTCTCTTCCCTCCTCATAGGCCTTAACGATGTCCGAGAACTTTATTCCCTGAGCCTCAGCTATCCCTCTGGTGAGACCCCATCCATGAAGGGCTGAACCAAATGCAACGCTTTCATCGTCCCAGCTAAGCTTCCACTCATCCTTGAATTGCGGTTCTGCGTAAGCATCAATAAGCTCGTTCATCTTATTTATTATCCTTGAGATCTTCTCCATGACCTCCTTTGGGGTTAATTTCAGCTCCTTTATCAATCGATCTACCTTATTTATGAAGAGGAGCGGCCTGACCCTTTCTTCTAATGCTTGCCTGGTCACGGTCTCTGTTTGGACCATTACTTCCTCGACCGCATCTACCACGACGATCGCACCATCGATTACTCTCAGGGACCTTGAGACATGTCCTGTGAAGTCTATGTGCCCGGGAGTATCGACTAAGTTGATAGCATATTCCCTTCCTTCCCACTCATAATAGAGCGATATGTTCGCTGCCTTAATGGTTATTCCCCTGGCCTGCTCTATCTCATGATAATCGAGTGCCCTCATCTCGCCAGCCATTTTCTCTGAGATCATCCCAGCGGCTGAAAGCAGGTTATCCGATAATGTGGTCTTCCCATGATCGATATGAGCTATAATACCTATGTTCTTGATGTTCCTCGGATCGAGCATAAGATCTCTTAGATGATCTAGCACCTTCTTGTACTTCTGCAAAACCCTATACCTCCCGACCTGCTGTAGGAGTGAAGGGGTGGGATAAAAAGTTAGCCCCCTCCGACTTCTGTTCTTAGGTAATAAGCAACTCTCAAATAGTAAGGCTTCTCCGTTCATCAATGATCCTCCTTCCATGGAAAGTCTTCTAATAAGATGGGAACATCTCCTGGATGCGCCTCTTCCTAAAAGGAGAGTACTAAAGGTGCGACCGTTCTCCCTCTTCAAAAGGAACTTAACCCACCGTCCAGTACAACTTATAAAAGATCAGATGTAGCCAAGACCAGAAGGTGTTGAAAGTAAAATTGAATATCAAAGTGGAGGGGTAGGGAAAGCATTGAGCATTTCAACTCCCCCAATTCGAGCTTATGAGAAACTTCTTGGTCTTAAGCGAAATCCATTCAAGACTCTATCTATTATAAGTCCGGAAGAAGCTTCTGCATTATTTGTCAAGCAGGAAGGAGATGGGCTCCTCCTAGCAATGGTCGCTGAGACAATAGCGGGATCAGGTTCCGCGTTTATAGCGCTTACTGGGCCAAAGGGGAGCGGGAGAACCCACCGACTTATGGTTATCGAGGATTCCATTGAGAGAGCTGGTGGCAAGGTTTTGTATTTCGATGTTGCCATGGCCTCTGGCCCGGATATCCTCGATAGACTCATTAAAACAGCGATGTCCCTCTCTGCTGGGATAGCCGTTAAGATAAAAAGAGGTTTGCTGGGTTACACAGAAACCATTCCGGAAGAGGAATTGGAGGAGATTAGGTCCTCCCCGGTTAAGATTGGTGATATAATCTTAGATGCATTAGAAAAGCACAGACCTGCTGCCATCCTGTTAGATGGACTGCACAATGCAATACAGATGGGCGAGTACTGGAGGTTTATATTCTTTGAAGCCATTAGGGAGATAGTTTCCTCTATGCCTGAGGGCATAGTAGTTGCGATGGCAATGAGCAATGGAACCTACGAAAAAATCGATGAAAGTTTCCCAGCCCTTTCATCCAGGCTACATCACAGGTTTTTCATGCATCCACTGACAAACGAGGAGGCTTTGATGCTTGTTGAAAGGAGAGTTCGAGCTTATCAAGTGCACCGCTCAGCCCAAATGCCTATTGAGGAGGAAGTTGTGGTAAGAGCCAACGAACTAATAGAGGGAAATCCCAGGAGATTGCTAAAGCTATTGAGCAGGGCTGTTGACCTGACGGTTCTTCTTGGTAAAAGAATGGTGGACATGGAAGTCCTAGGTAGTATGCTTAAAGTGGACGAGCCTAAGTTCGAGTACGTCAAGAAGGCTGTGGATAAGTACAAGGACGAGCTTTTTGTGCTAGTAGATGAATTCGATGGAGGACCTGCAGAACTCGAAGCCATAGCCGAAGCCATGGAGGCTATTCCGAGCGAAGAAAGGGTAAAACTTGAGGCCATGGTAATAGCAGGGTTAATTGAGAAGGATTCGGCTGGAAGGTATTATGTTCCCCCTGATAGATTTTTGAAGGAAAGGGAAGAAAAAGAAGAGTTAACAAAACCCAAGTGGAAGCTCAGATTTAGGCGTCGTAAGATTAGGTGAGTCCTCGGTGATGTAGAATGGATGAGGTCAGAAGGATAATTGCTAAAGCCAAACAGGAGGGTAGAAGTTTGCTTGAACATGAGGCGAAGGCCATCGTCAAAAGCTACGGCATACCAGTTACGGAGGTTCGAGTGGCTCGTAATGTGGACGAAGCTATTGAAGCAGCCAAGGAAATAGGTTTTCCTGTGGTGTTGAAGATAGTTTCCCCAGACATAGTACATAAGAGCGATGTGGGAGGAGTTGTTATCGATATAAAGGATCCAGAAGGCGTAAAGGAAGCTTATGAGAGGATTATAGCCAATGTCAAGGAAAGAAGACCGGATGCTAAGATAGTGGGAGTATTAGTTCAAGAGTATGCACCCCCTGGTTTAGAGGTAATTATCGGGCTAATCAGAGATCCTCAGTTTGGCCCCACAGTTATGTTTGGATTAGGAGGCGTCTTTGTCGAGATATTCAACGACGTTAGTTTTAGAGTTGCTCCTCTGACAGAGCGGGATGCAGAAGAGATGATAAACGAGATAAGGGCAAGACCCCTGTTATATGGCTACAGGGGGTCGGAGCCCGTTGATGTTGATGCCATTAAAAAAGCCCTAATAAGGGCTGGGGAAATGGGTTTAGAGATAGAGGAGATATCTGAGATGGATCTTAACCCAACTATGGCATATCCGGATGGAATAAAAGTAGTTGACGCTAGGATCATTCTGAGGTGATGTGAAGATTATGGCTAGGAGGGTTTCCGAACTCTTCGATAAGGAAGTTTACACGATTGAAGGTAAGTTCTTAGGTTATGCTGATGACTTTATTTTTGACGATCAGCTAGGAAGCATAGTTGCTATTATACTGGCTACGGAAAAAGGTGGAAAAGTGAAAACAGTTCCGTATGAAAACGTTAGGGCTTGTGCCGACATTTACCTAGTGGAACTATAGTTGGTCGGAAGAGGAAAGATTAAAAGACTTAAAC
This sequence comes from Thermoproteota archaeon, assembly GCA_003661265.1. GTDB lineage: Archaea > Korarchaeota > Korarchaeia > Korarchaeales > Korarchaeaceae > QMVU01. The sequence goes on from QMVU01000011.1 coordinate 8,723, forward strand.
GTCAACTTAGAACGCCCGTAACTCCGCCATGAATGAACGAGAGGAGAGCTGTACAAATGGATGCCGTAACTCAATCAATCGAGGAGTTAAGAGAGGACCTAGCACAAACGAGAGAAGCTATTAGAAAACTAAAAGCTCAGCGAAGAAGCATAATTGAGGAAATTAAGTCTTTAAGGGAGAAGAGACGTGAAATAATAAATAAAATCAGAGAGGAAAGGAAGAAGGTTAGAGAACTAATAGAGGAGAAGAGAAGGGCTCAAGAGGAATATGCAGAGCTTCAAAAGGAAAGAAATGAGATACTTGAGACGTACAAGAAGGCCAGAGAACTGGCAATGAGGCTTAAGAATGAATACGAGGAAATCCTCTCCTCGATTCCCATATCGGAGAGAGAGCTTAGGAGGAGAATTAGCGCCCTTGAGAGGAGGATAGAGACCGGAAGGCTTACTGTAGAGCAGGAAAGGGAGATTGTAATGAGGATAGGGTACTATGAGGCCATGCTAAGCGAGCATGTCAGAGCAAAGAAGATAAAGAAAGAGCACCTGGAGGCAGCTGCCGAAGCCGGAAGATGGAGGTTCTTTCTAAATGAAAGTTCAACTAGATTGAGGGAAAAGGGAAAGGAAATCGCGGATCTTAAGAAGAGGATAGGCGAGGCCATCACCTCCCTAGATCAGCTCGGTGAAGAGGTCGAGAAATTAAATGAGGAGATAAACAAGAAGAGTAAGGAAGCAGATGAGCTAAAAGAACAGCTCAATTCGCTTTTTGAGAAGCTAAAAGAGCTCAGAGAAAACATAAGGAGGATCATACAAGAAAGGGAGAAGAAGGTTGAGGAGGAGATCATGGAAGAGGTAGCCATTATCGCTAAACAAAAGCTGAAGATGGGAGAAAAACTTGATATCGGGGAGCTTATGGCATTGGTGAAGACTGGAGAGGGGCTTGTAGGAGGGAGAACCGAAGAGGGGAGCGAATAGATCTTTTTAAGAGGAGGGGTATTATACTAAAAGAGACCTAAATGTCAACCTCCTCAAGGAAAATCCTGATTCTTTGCGTTGATAGAGATGCGGATCTTACAAAAAAGGCCGGGATTAAGGGACCAGTAATCGGAAGAGAAGCTTGTGTTAAGGCGGGAGTAAAGCTTCTCACGGTAGATCCTGAGGAAGCTGATGCTAATGCTATTTTTGGAGCTGTTCGTGAATATGATAGGGCCATACAGCAATATGGAGACGCTGAGGTACAGGTAGCTACTATAACAGGCGATCCAAGGAGTGAGAACTATGCTGACGCGGAGGTTGAGCGCCAATTAACTGAAATTACGAGTGAGTTTAAGGCAGACCTAGCCATCTTAGTTTCCGACGGGGCAGATGACGAGAAGGTTCTTCCCCTCCTACATAGCTTCTTCCCAAGGGTTTTCGTTAGGAGGATCATTGTGCAACAAAGCAGAGAGTTAGAAGAGACCTATTTCCTCCTCAAAAGATATTTAAAGAAATTACTCGAGAGTCCAGGGACAAGAGCTTATGTGTTTGGCGTTCCAGGAGCTGTCATACTAATTACGTCTGTACTCTCCATTTTTAACCTCCAGAAGTACATGTGGTCTACGTTAGGAGGTTTCCTGGGAATCTTGCTTATGGAGAGGGGATTTTCCCTTAAAAAGAGATTTAGCAGAATTCGAGACGCGTTCGGTAGAGGATTGGGGAGAATGACCTTTTGGATAGGGCTGATAGGGCTTGGATACACGTTTTTCAGAGAATACTTACTCATATCAGAGCTGGTTGCTGAAATGGACTTCTTAAGACTGATCGGAAAGATCTTCATCGATTCTTCCTCCTATATAATGCTGTGCGTAATTGTAATGGTTTTAGGAGGAATAGTGGAGGCTTGGTTCTCCAAAAAACGCAGAGAACTCCACCAGAGAATTTTCTCAATGGCAACTATAATATCGCTCTGGGTGATATTCTACGCCCTTGGGCTCTACCTGATTGGGGAGTACGGGATGTTAGCCTTTATCCTTAGCACCCTTGTGTCCTTTAGTTTTTCGGGAATTGTTCTTTCCCTGCTCTCCGGTATCAGCAGACTTGGCAGAACCCTCTCCAAGAGATAAAGATAAGTCTGCAGCCTTCTTAAGAGCTACGCTGAACCCAGGTTCTGCTCCGATCACCACGACCTCCTTTCCTATCTCCTTAATTTTGTGGATTATAGGAAGATAAGCTGCGCTTCTAGTTGCAAGAATAAGGGTCTGGATCTTATCTGTGAATGCCGCCTCCATCGCTTCAATTGTGAAATCAACCTCCGGTTTTCCGAAGGAAATTTTTACATCAAATCCAGCGTTGGCAACAGCTTCAACCAACTTCTCAGGAGCCTGCCTATTGAGAACCACAACAGCCCTTCGAACCCTTCCCATGCTCTCGGAAATCTTTCTAATTTCTTCTAAGTCAAGTCCAAGCTCTCTCCTAAGAATATTAGGGCCATCTACGATTATTGCCAGCTGTTTCCTTCTTCCTACTCTCCCAGCAACTCCTCTTATGACTTTCAATTCCTAACCCTTATGAGGTACTCTGCCGTTGGGCTAATTAATATATTTGGGCATGTGGTTGTTACATTCAGGGGTCTGGTCTTGATATGTCCCAAATGCGGTTCTCTAATGACTCCAGCGAAAAAGAAGGATAAGATCATTTTCAAATGCCCCATTTGTGGGTATGAAGGGGAGGAAGGCAAGAAAGTCGACATAGTTAGCAGCGTTTCCACTAGCTCGGCTGAAGAGATCCCTATAATTAAGGAAAAATTGCTAAGCTCGCCCATTGTCACAAAAGTTTGTCCTAAGTGCGGGAATTCTAAAGCTTACTTCCAAATGATACAGACAAGAAGTGCTGATGAGCCTCCAACTCGAATTTATCTCTGTACAAAATGCGGCTATGC